>NZ_JBFAPC010000098.1:0-21655 GCF_040675535.1 Patulibacter sp. NPDC049589
CACAGCCCCCAGCGCGATCACGACGACGTCAACGCACAGAAATGACGGCCACCGTCGCACCAACACTCGCTCACGACCATGCCCGCCGCACGGGCGGGCGCCTCGATCCCGTCGGCGGTGACGCGCGCCCAGGGGAACCACGCGCTGGTGGTCCCGTCGGACTCGATGCGGATGCAGACCGGGCCGCCCGGGGCGGCGGCGGTGCCGGGCCCGTCGCCGCGGGTCCGGTCGGTGCGGACGCCGCCGGTCCCGGCGGCGGTGCCGGACGGACGGACCGGCGCCTCGCCCGTCGGGTCGAGCTCGACGAGGATCACGCCGCCGTCGCAGAGCAGCTCGCCGACGCGGCGCAGCAGCACGTCGGGCCGCCCGCCGATGCCGATGTTGCCGTCCAGCAGCAGCGCGGTCGCCCAGACGCCGGGGTCGGGGGCGACCTCGAAGATCGAGCCCTCGACGACCCTCGCGCCACGGTTGCGCGCGTGGCGGACCGCGGTCGGGGACAGCTCGACGCCGATCGCCGTGACGCCGCGCCGGCTGAGGGCGTGCACGTGACGGCCGGGCCCGCAGCCGACGTCCAGCACGGGTCCGGCGGCGCGGTCCAGGACCCGCTCGTCGACGTCGGACGCCGCGGCGAGCCAGCGGCCGATCGGCATCGACCACGAGCCGCCGTCCGTGGCGCGGACGACCAGGTCGTCGGCCCCGGCGTCGAGCAGCCGGCCGAAGAGGGAGCTCGGATTCATCGGGTGGGGCTCGCGACGAGGCTCGCGCCGGCCGTGAGCGGCTCGGCGGTGATGGCGTCCAGGGTCATCGTGCGATCTCGATGGTCCGCTCGACGTCGGCCAGCGCGCGGGCGAACCGCGTGCCGGGCGCGAGCCCGGCGACGGCGCGGGCGTCCCCGATCAGGTCGACGTCGCGGTGCTCGGGCAGCAGCGCGACGGTCAGGCCGAGCGCGCGTAGTCGCCCCTCCTGGTCCCGCCCCGTCGACTCCGTGCTCATGGGGATACCTACGAAGACGGACCGGTCCTGGACGCGGAGCCCGATCGACCAGTAGCCGCCGTCGGGCGCATGGCCGAGCACCGCGTCGACGTCGGCGGCCTGCAGCGCGTCCCACGCGGCCGTCAGGTCCTCCGGAGTGACCTGCGGCGTGTCCATGCCGACCAGCACCGCCCCGCCGGTCCCGTCGGCGGCGGCGTCCTCGAACGCACCGGCCAGCCGCTCGTCGAGCCCGTCGCCCCGCTGGCGAAGCACCTCGAAGCCCTCCGGCAGCCAGGGCCCGGGCTCGCCCTCGAGGACCAGGACGCGCCGCTCGGCGGGCGCGGCGAGCACCGCGTCGAGCGTGTCGCGCAGCGCGGCCTCGGCCAGGCCGGCCGCCTGCGCGGGCGTACACGGCGGACAGAGCCGCGTCTTGCTGCGCCCCGCGACGGGCGCCTTGGCGATGACGATGAACGTCGGGGCGGGGGTGCTCACGAGGGGATCCCGGGGCGAGGGGCGGAGGCGTCGGACGAGTCTGTCGCGGGCGACGCGGGCGACGCGGGCGACGCGGGCGACGCGGGCGACGCGGGCGACGCGGGCGACGCGGGCGACGCGGGCGACGCGGGCGACGGACCGTATGCGTCGGTCCGGCGCGACGGGTCGGCCGCGGCGGGCAGGACGCCGGCGGACGGTCGGACGCCGGTGGACGGTCGGACGCCGGTGGACGGTCGGACGCCGGCGGAGGTCCCGGTGGACCCCCGCGTCGGGCCGGCCGGGGCGAAGGCCGCCGCCACGGGGCGATCGGGGGCCGGGGGGCTACGCGCCGCGCGGTCTTCGGCGAGCACGCGCGACATGTCGCGGATCGTCCGGGCGGTCCCGCGGGCGGTGCCGGTGACCTTCGACCGGCCGCCCTTCCGGGCCAGGTAGGGGACCTCGACCTCGTCGATCCGCCAGCCGGCGCGGCCCGCGCGGACGACCATCTCCAGCGGCCAGCCGAAGCGCCGGTCGCGCAGGTCGAGGTCCAGCAGCGCCTGCCGGCGGGCGGCGCGCATCGGGCCGATGTCGCGCAGGACGGGGCGGGCGCCGCGACGGCGCATCTCGAGCGCCAGCGCCCGGTTGGCCAGGCGGGCGTGCCACGGCCAGGCGCCGCGCTCGGCGCGCCGAGCGGCGAGGACGAGGTCGAACGTCCCGGCGACGACCGGATCGGCCACGGTCGGCAGGTCCCGCGGGTCGAGCGACCCGTCGGCGTCGACGAAGCAGACGACGTCGTCGGTGGCGGCCGTCAGACCGGCGAAGCACGCCGACCCGAACCCCGGCCGCTCCTCGCGCACGACGACGGCGCCGAGCTCCGCGGCGATCGTCCCCGAGCCGTCGGTGGAGCCGTTGTCGACCACGATCGCTCGGTACCCCTCGGGCATCCGGCCCAGCACCCACGGGAGGGCCTGTGCCTCGTTGAGGACGGGGAGGATCACGTCGGGCACCGCTTCAACCTACGACCACCCACCCGGAACAGACGCCCCTGCTGGCGCGCTGCCGCTCCCGGATGTCCGAACGCTCCGGGCCGCGGGCGGTCCACCGCCGGCCCGTGCGGCACTGCCCGGCGCCGCGGCCCGGCGGCACTGCCCCGCGGCGCAGCCCCGGCAGCACGGCCCCGGCTGACGACCGGCGGCGACGACCGGATCCCGGACGCCCGCCGGCCTCGCTCTGGGAATCGATCACGAACCGGTGATTCCCGGAGCGGCCGCGGCGGGACGTCGCGCCGGTCGACGCCGGGGCCCGCCGCTACCCTCGCCCGATGATCCTCGTCACGGGCGGCGCCGGCTTCATCGGCTCCCAGATCGTCGCCCTGCTGCTCGACGCCGGCCACGAGGTCCGCGTCCTCGACCTCCTCCATCCCGGCGCGCACGTCGTCCGGCCCGACGTCGACGAGCGGGCCGACCTGCAGATCGGCGACGTCCGCGACCAGGTCACCGTCGACCGGGCCCTCGACGGCGTGGACCACGTCTGCCACCAGGCGGCGATGGTCGGCCTCGGGCTCGACATCGGCGACATCGCGGACTACGTCGGCCACAACGACCTCGGCACCGCGGTGCTGCTGCGGGCGCTCGCGCGGCGCCGTTTCCGCGGCCGGTTCGTGCAGGCGTCGAGCATGGTCGTCTACGGCGAGGGGCGCTACCGCTGCGCCGAGCACGGTCTCGTCGACCCGCCCGCCCGGGCCGTCGCCGACCTCGACGCCGGGCGTTTCGAGCCCCCGTGCCCGGTTTGCGGCGACGCCCTGACGCCCGAGGAGATCCCGGAGGACGCGCGGGTGGACCCCCGCAACGTCTACGCCGCGACGAAGCTCCACCAGGAGCACCTCGCCACCGCGTTCTCGCGCGAGACCCGCGTCCCCGTCACGTCACTGCGGTACCACAACGTCTACGGCCCGGGCATGCCCAAGGACACCCCCTACGCCGGCGTCGCGTCGATCTTCCGCTCGTCGCTCGCAGGCGGCCGCGCTCCCCGCGTCTTCGAGGACGGCGGCCAGCTGCGCGACTTCGTCCACGTCCGCGACGTCGCCCGGGCGAACGTCCTCGCCCTCCTGGCCGACGGGCCGATCCCGGGCGTCTTCAACGTCTGCTCGGGCACCCCGCGCTCGGTCGGCGACATGGCCCGCGCCCTGCACGCCGCGATGGGCGCGGACGGCGACGGCCTGGACCCGATCGTCACCGGCGAATACCGGCTCGGCGACGTGCGGCACGTCTTCGCGTCGGCGACGCGGGCGGCCGAGGTGCTCGGGTTCACCGCCGAGGAGGACTTCGACGCGGGAATGCGCGAGTTCGCGACCGCACGGCTGCGCGGGGGCTGACGGGGGGGGCGCGGGCGGAGGCGGGGCGCCGGCAGGGGCCAGGCGTCAGCAGGGGCCGGGCGCCGGCAGGGGCCAAGCGCCGGCAGAGGCCAAGCGCCGGCAGGGGCCGGGCGTCAGCAGGGGCCGGGCGTCAGCAGGGGCCAAGCGCCGGCAGAGGCCAGGCGTCAGCAGGGGCCAAACGCCGGCAGGGGCCGGGCGTCAGCAGGACGGGCGCCAAACGGGGGCCGGGCGCGTTCCGACGCGGGCACGGCACGCCACGCGGTGGACGTCATTCGTTCGCTCCCAGCGAGCAAAGGACGACCACTCCCGCCCGGCGGGGCGCGGCCCCGCGGGGCGGTCGCGGTTCCCTCGCCCACAGCGACGGAACGCCGACCAGTCCCCGGCTCACGCCGCCTCGCCGTCGAACACGCGCGCGATTCCCTGGAGGGACCGGACGCGAACCGTGTTCCGAACGACCTCGCCAACCGTGCCCGGCGTCGCGCGAACCTGAATCCGGGTGAACCGCAGCGTCTGCCACCCCACGGCGCCGAGGTCCCCTTCGCGCGCCCGGTCCGTCTCGAACGCCGAGGCGCGCTCGTGCCCCGCGCGTCCGTCCGCCTCGACGAGCAGCCGGACCTCCGGATACGCGAAGTCCCCCCGGTACCGTGCCCCACTCGTGCCTCGAACCCAGAACTGGCGCACCAGCCCCGGGAGTCCCAGCGACACCAGGATCGGTTCGAGCTCGTCCTCGAGCGGCGTCTGCCCCAACGCCGACTCGACGGTGGCGGGATCGACGCGCCGGACGCGCGCCAGGCCCGGATGCCCGGTGCGACCCGCGAGCGCGTCCCTGAGAGCACCGCTCCCCAGGGCCCCTTGGAACTCACCTTCGCGGATCATCCGCCGGACGACGTCGTCATCCGATCGCGCGGCAACGTCCAGCACCGTGCGTTCCGGCGAGGTGACCCGCAGTCCTCGAACGACCTGGACATCGCTCGGCGGGAGGCCGCGGGAGCGATGGACGACGAGGCCCGCGCCTCCGCGACGGCCGGCCCCGGGGACCGTGACGTGCAGCGGCGTGGTCCTCGACGCGAGCATGCGGTGGACTTCCCCCGCGGACCAGTGGCTGAGCACCGCCCGCTCGGGATCCGTCGCGAGGATCGCCGCCCACCGGAGCCCCCACTCGTCGATACATGGACTCGGGGAGTAGATCGTGCGCCGCACCCGGAACAGGCGCGCACGCGAGACGCGTCCTGCGATGCCGGCCGACGACAGGCCGCAGGCGTTCAGCTGCACGGTCGAGATGACACCGCACTGGCGTCGTACGACGTCTGCGAGCCGATGATCGTCCATGCCCCGATCGTCGAGCACCGCGCTGAGCACGTGTGCCGTCAAGCGTGTCGATCGAGCAACGGCAGTGTGCCGACCTCGAAGACGCCCGCGCCGGCGCTCGCGGTGGTCGTCATTCGCTCGCTCCCGGCGAACAAAGGACGACCACCCCTCCCGACAGCGCGCCACGCCCCGGGGTGGTGGCGATCCCCTCGCCACCAGCGACGAACGGCCAACCACCCCTCCCGACGGCATACCGCCCCGCGGGGTGGTCGCGACCCCCTCGCCACCAGCGACGAACGGGCGACCACCCCCGTCGGCGCCGCGCGCTTCACCCCTCGGCGGCGCCCGCCTGCAGCCCCGCGAAGAACGTCACGAGCATGGTCCCGAAGAGGTCGTCGCCGACCGCGTCGGGCTCCACGAGCCGGGCCAGGGCGACGCCGTGGGCCATCGCCGAGGTCATCTGGGCGGCGCGGGCGAGGGGGAACGGCGCGGTCAGGCCGAGCTCCGCCGCGCGCGCCTCGTAGATCTCGGTGACCCGGGCGCGCAGCACGTGCTGGCGTTCGACGTAGGCCGTGCGGAAGGTCTCGTCGCGCGTCGCGTGGACCATCAGCTCGAGGAACAGGCGGCCGCCCGCGGGGTCCTGGGCGAGCTGGGTCAGCCACGCGTCGCCGGCCTCGCGCGCTTGGGCCTCGACGCCGGCGTTGCCCTCGACCGCCCCCTCGATGTCGCGGATCGCCCGGCCGAACGTCTCGTCCAGGACGGCGAGGAGCAGCTCGTCCTTGCTCGCGAAGTTCGCGTAGAACGCGCCCTTGGTGAAGCCGGCGTCCTCGACGATCTCGGCGATCGACGCGCCCGGCAGGCCCTTCGCCGCCATCACCTTCGCCGCGGACCGCAGCAGCGCCGCGCGCGTCCGGGCCTGCTGCTCCTTGCGGGTCGGGCGGGACGGGGCGCTCACCGCACCACCGTAGCCGCGGTCACCCCGCGACGGCGACGCGCTCCGGCTCGGCCTCGCGATCGAGCCGCCGCGCCACCACGATCTCCGCCTGGCCGCCCGGGGTCCTCGTGATCGCGCGGGACCGCATGCGCTCGCCCGGGGCCGTCGTCGTCTCCAGGTCCATCGAGCGGACGATCTCGCCGAGGATCGTCTTCATCTCGAAGAGCGCGAAGCTCGCGCCCAGGCAGCGCCGGACGCCGCCGCCGAAGGGGATCCACGTGTAGGTGCCGGGGGTCTGGTCGATCCAGCGCTCGGGGCGGAAGGCGTCCGGGTCCGGGTAGAGGTCCGGGCGCCGGTGGACGAGGTGGATGCAGGGGACGACGCGGGTGCCGGCGGGGAGGCGGTGGCCGGCGATGTCGATCGGCTCCTGCAGCTCGCGGACGGTGATCGAGATGACCGGGCAGAGCCGCAGCGTCTCGCGGACGACGGCCGTCATCCAGACGTCGGACTCCCCCTCGCGGACCTCGTCCTGCAGGCGCCGCAGCGCGTCGGGGTGGCGGACCAGGCGCTCCAGCGCCCAGGACAGCGTCGTGGCCGTCGTCTCGTGTCCGGCGACGAGCAGGGTCATCAGCTCGTCGCGCAGCTCGCGGTCACCCATCGCGCCGCCGTCCTCGTCGCGGGCCTGCAGGAGCAGCGAGAGGATGTCGCTGCGGTCCTCCAGGTCCGCGACGCCGCGGCGGGCGGCGATCTCGGGCAGCAACACGTCGTCGACCGCAGTCAGCCGGCGCCGCACGGACTTCAGCCGCGCGAAGCGCTGCTCCCCCAGCACCGCCACGAGGAGCATCGTGCGCCGCCGGGTGACCTCGGCCATGAGCGTCTCGAGCGCGGTGCGCAGGCGGTCGAGCCGCGCGCCCTCCTCGACGCCGAACACGGCGCGCATGATGATCTCGAGGGTGACCGCCTGCATCTGCGGCCAGGCCTTCAGCGGGGTGCCCGTCGGCCAGGCGTCGATCGTGTCGCGCGCGACCGTCCGCATCAGGCCCTCGTAGGCCGCCATTCGCCGGCCGTGGAACGGCGGCAGCAGCAGCTTGCGCTGGCGCAAGTGCGGCTGCTCGTCGAGCAGCAGGACGGAGTGCTTGCCCAGCAGCGGCAGGAGGATCGAATTGCCCTCCCCCGCGTGGAAGATCGCCGGGTCGCCCGTGTAGACCTGCTTGACGTGCTCGGGGTCGGTGAGGAAGACCCAGTGCTTCGCGCCCGGCAGGTGCATCGTGAACGTCTCGCCGTACTGGGCCCGGGCCGCGCTCATGAAGCCCCAGGCGTCGCGGGCGAACATCGCAGCGTGCAGCGGCATCGGGCCGCGCGGCCCGGCCGGGAAGGAGTACGGCGTCGCGGGGCTCATGGTGGCGACCGTACTCGCATACCGGCCGGTATGTCAAATCGACCTCAGTCCGCGACGCCCGCCGGCTTCCGCTCGGCCACCCCGGTCGCCCGCACCTCGCGGAACTCCTCCGGCCGCACGTCGGCGACGAGCCGCTGGTACTCGCGCATCCGGTGCGGCCAGTTCGACACCACCCGGCCCGACGCGTTGCGGTACCAGCTGGAGCAGCCCGTCCAGACCGAGCCCTCGAAGTCGCGCTGCAACGCCGCGTTGGACGCCGCCTGCACCTCGGGCCGAACGTCGAGCGCGTCGATGCCCCGCGAGCGGACCAGCGCGAGTGCCCGGCGGACGTACGCGGCCTGGGCCTCGATCATCACGACGATCGAGCCGACGGAGAGGTTCGTGTTCGGGCCGTAGAGGACGAAGAGGTTCGGGAAGCCCGCGACCGTCATACCGTGGTGCGCCTCGGCGCCGCCGGCCCAGCCGTCCTGCAGGTCGCGGCCCCCGGCGCCGCGGACGCTCATCGGCAGCACGAACTGCTGGCTCTTGAATCCGGTGCCGAAGACGATCGTGTCGACCTCGCGCTCCGTGCCGTCGTCGGTGACGATCCCGGTCGCGGTGATCTCACGGATCCCGTCGGTCACGAGCTCGACGTTCGGCCGCTGCAGCGCGGGATAGAACTTCGACGAGAAGAGGATCCGCTTACAGCCGATCGCGTAGTCGGGCGTGAGCTTCGCGCGCAGCCCGGGGTCGCGGACCGAGCGGCGGAGGAACCCGAGCGAGAACGCCTTCAGCGCCGCGGCGATCGGCGGGGCGCTCGTCAGGCCGAACGTCAGGGTCTCGCAGAACGCGTAGATCCAGCCGCGGCGGAGGCGCTGGAGCCCGGGGACGCGGTCGATCGCGGTGCGCGCCCAGCCCGCGTAGGGCCGGTTGCGGCGCGGCAGCATGTACGACGGGCTGCGCTGGAAGACGTGCAGCCGGCCGGCCTCCTCGGCGATCGGGGGCACGAACTGCACGGCGCTGGCGCCGGTGCCGATGACGGCGATCCGCTCGCCGCCCAGGTCGTGCTCGTGGTCCCACTCGGCGGAGTGGAAGCTGTGGCCCGCGAAGCGCTCGATGCCCGGGATCCGCGGCCACGCCGGCCGCGAGAGCTGCCCGCAGGCGAGGACGACCGCGCTGGCGTCGATGGCGTCGCCGTCGGCGGTGGTGACCGTCCAGCGCGTGGTCGCGTCGTCGAACGTCGCGTCGGCGACCTCGACGCCGAGGCGCAGGTTCGGCGTCACCCCGAAGCGGTCCGCGCAGTCGCGCAGGTAGCCCTGGATCTCGTCGTGCGGCGAGCACGGGTGCGTCCAGTCGCCGCGGGGCGCGTAGGAGAACGAGTAGAGCGCGGACGGGATGTCGCACGCCGCCCCCGGATAGGTGTTGTGGTGCCACACCCCGCCGAGGTCGCTCGAGCGGTCGAGGATCGTGTACGGCACGCCGTCCCGGCCGAGCTCGACGCCCATCGCGATGCCGGAGAAGCCGGCCCCGACGATCACCACGTGCTGGTCCGCTGTCCGGGTCATGGATCCAGCGTAGGCCCGGTCTTCGGTCGCGAATGGTGGCCGGTCCACTGTTCGCAGCCGCCGCGGGCGAGTCTGGCCCCACCGGAGGGACGACCACGACGACGCACCGCCGTGGGATCCTCCCCGCATCGTGCCGACGCCCCGCGTGCCCACCCGTTGTCCCTGCGGCTCGGGGGACGCGTTCGCGGACTGCTGCCGCCCGTTCCACCTCGGCCGCGGCTCGGGCCGGGTGACCGCCCCGACAGCCGAGCGCCTGATGCGCTCCCGCTACAGCGCGTTCGCGGTGGGTGACCTCACGTACCTGCTCACGAGCTGGCACCCGTCGACGCGCCCCGCGACGCTCGACCTCGACCCCGAGATCGAATGGCGCCGCCTCGAGATCCTCGGGACGACCGCCGGCGGCGAGGACGACGACGAGGGAACGGTCGAGTTCGTCGCGCGCTACTGGGACTTCGCGGCCCGCCGGCGCGGGGAGCAGCACGAGGACAGCACGTTCGTGCGCGAGTCCGGCCAGTGGTTCTACGTGGCCGCGGTCTGACCCGAGGGAGCGCCGGGGCCCCGGCCGCCGCCCGCCTGCCGCGGACCCCGCGGTCCCGGACGGCACCGTCTGCGATCGTCCCGTCATGGCCGACACGAAGCACATCGGGATCGTCCTGTTCGACGACGTCGAGGAGCTCGACGCGGTCGGGCCCTGGGAGGTCCTCGCGTACTGGACACGGACGTTCCCCGAGGACGGCTGGAGCGTGTCCTGCATCTCGAGGTCCGGCGGACCGGTGCAGTGCGCCAAGGGCCTCGTGATCCACGCGCACCACGCCTTCGCCGACGCTCCGCCGCTCGACGTCCTGCTGCATCCCGGCGGCCACGGGACCCGCCCGCAGCTCCGGGACGAGGAGCACCTCGACTGGGTCCGCGAGGCCCGGCGCGAGGTGCCGCTGATGACGAGCGTCTGCACGGGCTCGCTGGTCTACGCGGCCGCCGGGTTGCTGCAGGGGCGGCCGGCGACGACCCACTGGGGCGCGCTGGACCTGCTGGCCGAGCTCGACCCGACCATCGACGTCCGCCCGGACGAGCGCTTCGTCGACGACGGCGACGTGATCACCTCCTCGGGCGTCTCGGCCGGCATCGACATGGCCCTGCACCTCGTCGCCCGGCTCGCCGGAGCGGACCGCGCCCGCGAGGTCCGGCGCGGCATCCAGTACGACCCCGAACCGCCGGTCTGACGGGCCGCCGCGCCGGGGCGGAGCGCCTCCGGCGTCGAGTCCGCCGCACCGCGAGGGTCTCCAGATCTCTCCGGCCGCTGTGGTGGCCCCACTGCGGCAGACCGACGAACTACGCTCGGGCCATGGCCCACGACCGCCCCGCCCCCGCGCGCGACCTCGGCCGTCCGGCCGGCGGGGACGAGCCGTCCGCCGCGGCCCCGGAGTCGGCGGCGTGGGTGGCGCTGGCCGCGCGCCTGGCGACCGAGACCGCGTGGCGGCGGCGCGTCATCGAGGAGATCACCGACGCGATCGTCCGCGACCTGCCGGCGTTCGGCCGGGACTCGGAGCTCGCGGCCGCGGTGCGCGACAGCGTCGACGACAACGCGCGGCTGTTCATCGCGATGGTCGAGCGCGGCGTCGACCCCGCCGACGCGGAGCCGCCGGCGATGGCCGGCGCGTTCGTCCGGATGGTCGTCCACCGCGGGATCCCGGTCGACGCGCTGACCCAGACGTACCGGACGGCGCACGGGGCGTTCTGGCGCACGTGGGTCAGCGAGCTGCGGGCCGCGATCAGCGACCCGAACGAGCTCGCGACCGCGCTCGAGCAGGGCTCCGGCTACATGTTCACGTTCATCGACACGCTCACGGCCGGCGCCCAGCGCCTGTACGCCGAGGAGCGGGCCCGCTGGGTCCGCAGCGCCGACGCCGTCCGGGCGCAGACGATCCGCGAGCTGCTCGACGGGCTGCCGGTCGACGCCGCCGCGGCCGGCCGGCGCCTGCGCCACGCGCTGGACCGCGAGCACCTCGCCGTCGTCGCCTGGAGCACCGAGGGCGGCGTCGGCGCCGGGTCCCTGGAGCCCGCGCTGCGCGAGCTGGTCGCCCCGCTCGGAGCCGGGCCGCCCCTGACCACGGTCCTCGGCACGGGGCTGCTCGCCGGCTGGGTCGGCAGCCGCAACGGCTTCGCCGCGGAGGACGTCGCCGCGCTGCGGCTGGACGCCGCGTCCGTGCGCGACCTCGGGGCGATCGTCGCGATCGGGACCCCGGCGCGCGGGGTCGACGGGTTCCGGATGGCGCACCTGGACGCGATGCACGCCCGGCGCGTGGCGCAGCTGCGGCTCGCGCCGCCCGGCACCGTCGCCCACTACCGCGAGGTCGCCGTCGCGGCCCTGGCGAGCGCCGACCAGGAGCAGGCGCGCCGCTTCGTCGAGGAGCAGCTCGGCCCGCTGCTGGGCGACGACCGCGAGTCCCTGCGGCTGGCGGAGACGCTCGAGGCGTACCTCGAGGAGCACGCCAGCCCGCGGCGCGCGGCCACCCGGCTCGGCGTCCACGAGAACACCGTCGCCGCGCGGATCCGGACGGCCGAGACGCGCCTCGGCCGCCCGCTCACGGGGCGGACGACGGAGCTGCTGGTCGCGCTCCGCCTCGCCCCGCTGGTCCGCGGCTGACCGGGATCGGTCCGGGTGCCCCGGGCCTCGCCGCCGTCCGACGCGACCCGGGGCGGGCGGGGCCTCGTGTCACCGGGCGGGGCCCGGGCGGGCGGGATCCCGTCAGCGGGGCTTGCGCCCCCACATCAGCACCATCAGGCGGTCGAGCAGCTTCGCGCCGAGCTTCGTGTTCGGGAACATCGTGGGCTCGCGGCGCAGGACCCACTTGCTGACCATCAGCGTGTGCGTCTGCGTGTACTTGCGGATGCCGGCCTTGCCGTGCCGGGCGCCGACGCCGGACTCGCCGGCCCCGCCGAACGGGGCCTCCTGGGCCATGTAGCTCATGATCGCGTCGTTGACCCAGCCCACGCCGGCGTTGATGCGGCGGGCGACGCGCTCGCCGCGCGCGAGGTCCTTGGAGAAGACGCTGGAGCCGAGGCCGTAGTTGACGTCGTTGGCCAGGCGGATTCCCTCGTCCTCGTCGGCGACCTTCATGATCGGCAGCGTCGGGCCGAACGTCTCGTCGGTCATGCAGAGCATCGAGTGGTCGACGTCGACGAGCACGGTCGGCTCGTAGAAGCGGCCGGGGCCCTCGGCGCGGTGGCCGCCGACGAGGACCTTCGCGCCCTTGGCGACGGCGTCGTCGACGTGCGAGGCGATCGTCTCGATCTGCGGCGGGAACGTGATCGCGCCGACGTCGACCGACCCGTAGCCCTCGGGCTTGCCCTGGCGCAGCGCGCGGACCTTCTTCTCGACCTTCTCGACGAACTCGTCGTACACGGGCGCCTCGACGTAGACGCGCTCGACCGACATGCAGATCTGGCCGGAGTTGCGCATCCCCCACTCGACCGCGACGTTCGCGGCGCGCTCGAGGTCCGCGTCGTCGAGGACGATCATCGGATCCTTGCCGCCGAGCTCGAGCGAACAGGGGATCAGCCGCTCGCCACAGCGCGCGCCGATCTTGCGGCCCGTCCTCGTGGAGCCGGTGAACATGATCATGTCCGCGCGGTCCACCAGCGCGGCGCCCGTCATGCCGTCGCCCGTGGCGACCTGGAAGACGCCGGGCGGGAAGCCGACCTCCTCGGCCGCCTCCGCCATCAGCCGGGTGGCCAGCGGCGTGATCTCGCTGGGCTTGATGATCACGGAGTTGCCGGCCATCAGGGCGGGCAGCGCGTCGCCGAAGCCGAGCGTCAGCGGGTAGTTCCACGGCGCGACGACGCCGACGACCCCGAGCGGGCGGTAGGTGACCTTGACCTTGCGGCCGAGGACGAGCGGCGAGTGGGTGCGGACCTTCTCGTCCGCGAGGTACTTGCCGGCGTTCTTGGCCCAGAAGCCCATCGAGTCCGCGACGTAGAAGAGCTCGGCCAGCAGCGCGTCCTCGCGGGTCTTGCCGTTCTCGGCGACCACGACGTCGACGACGCGCGAGCGGTTGTGGACCATCCAGTGGCGCAGCGCCAGCATCAGCCGGCGGCGGCCCTGGTAGCCGAGCGCCTGCCACGCCGGCTGCGCGGCGCGGGCGCGGGCGACGAGCTCGTCGATCCGCGCGGCGGACATGTTCTCGACGTGCTCGATCGTCTCCCCCGTCGCGGGGTTCTCGACGGCGATCGTTCCCTCGGGGGCCTTGGCGGTGGGCTCCTCCTGCAACAGCTCGGACACGGCTTCTCCTGTTCGTCGACCGGATGCCCGCCGTCCGCGATCGCGGATCGCGTGAGCGGGGGCACATTCAGGGTACGCAGGTCGAGGGCCGCCGCGGCTGTGACGCGGCCACAGCGTCGGCGGTGCCGTTTGGACGCCCGGCCAGACGGCGCCGCCGGACGCCCGGCCGGTCGCGGTGATCGGCGGACCCGTCAGCCCCCGAAGTGCCCGCGCCGCTCGCTCTCGTCGATGAGGACCTCGGCCGCGGCCCAGAGGTCGGGCGAGCCGTCGGCGATGATCGCGAGCCGCTCACGGATCGACGCGGCCGTGACGCCCTCCTCCCGGCCCTTGCCCCCGGTCATCCAGGCGAGCAGGAGCGGCTGGAGGCGGTCCATCGACCGGGCGAAGCGGGCCTCGGGGGTCACGTGGGCCTCGAACTCGTCCCACGCCGCGCGCAGCCGGGCTCCCTGCTCGTCGGGCAGCAGGGCGTAGAGGCGACCGGCGGCCGCGAGCTCGCGCTCCTCCTGGCCGGCGCGGGCGGCCTCGTCGTGGAGCGGCGCATCGCCCGCGTAGACCTCGACGAGGTCGTGCAGGACGACCAGCTCGACCACGCGCGCGACGTCGACCGGCTCGCGCGCGTGCTCGGCCAGCACGATCGCCATCAGCGCCAGGTGCCACGAGTGCTCGGCGTCGTTCTCCGGCCGGTCGACCGCGACCACCCACGACTGCCGCAGCACCGCCTTCATCCGGTCGACCTCGACGATGAACGTCAGCTGCGCCAGCAGGTCGCCGGTGATCGCCGCGGGGAGCGGGTTGCGGCTGATCAGCAGGGGTTCGGGGTCGGGGACGCTCACCGGCGAAGCGTCGCAGGACGCGGATCCGGGCGCCCACCAGGCGGCGGACCCGGTCCGTTCCCCGGACGGCCCACCCAAGACCGCGTCGCACGCGGACTGCCGGAGCGCCGCGGCCCCGGCCCGAGCCGGCCCTCACCGCCCCCGCGGCAGCCCGAAGACGCGACCGAGCGCGGCGTCGAGGACGCGGTCCGGCAGCAGCCGCCAGACGAGCTCCGCCGGGCGCGCACCCGGGCCCACCGGGTAGCGCGCGCGGGGCCGCGCGTCGGTGAGCGCGCGCAGGACGGCACCGGCGACGACGTCGGGCGACGCGCCCTTGCGCTCGTGGGCGACCGCCGTCCGGATCGCCGCGGGGAAGCGCTCGCCGTAGAGCTCCCGGGCCCGCGCGTCGAAGCCCGCGACCCGGCGCTCCGTCTCGTCCTCCAGCTTGTCGACCGCTGACGTGGCGATCGCGGTCGGCTCGACGAGGGACACGCCGATCCCCCACGGCCGCAGCTCCAGGCGGAGCGCCGTGGCCAGGGCCGTGAGCGCGTGCTTGGAGGAGACCAGCGGCCCGGCGAACGGCAGCACGAGGTGCCCGCCGACGGAGCCGATGAAGACCACCCGGCCGCGGGCGCGCCGGACCGCGGGCAGCAGCGCCCGGGTCACCGCGACCTGGCCGATGACGTTGACCTCGTAGTGCGCGCGCAGCTCGTCGGGGTCGAGGAGCTCGACCGGCGACGCGAGCCCGGCGCCGGCGTTGTTGACGAGGCCCGCGAGACCGACCGGGCCGCACGCGGCCTCGACCTCGTCCCGGGCCCGGGCGACCGACGCCGGATCGGTGACGTCGAGCCGCACGGCCGTGACGCCCGGGATCTCAGCTTCCAGCGCCCGGCCGTCCTCCTCGCGGCGGACCGTCGCGAGGACGCGCAGGCCGCGGGCGGCCAGGAGCGCCGCGGTGGCGCGCCCGATGCCGCTCGAGGCACCGGTCACGAGGACGATGCCCGGAGCGGCGGCGCGCACCGCTCAGCCCTTCTTCGGGGTGCGCTTGCGCTTCTGCGGCAGGTCGGTGATCGTGCCCTCCGCGATCTCGGCGGACAGCCCGACCGACTCCGACAGCGTCGGGTGCGCGTGGATCGTCAGCGCGACGTCCTCCGCGTTCGCGCCCATCTCCAAGGCCAGGCCGACCTCGGCGATCAGCTCGCCGGCGTTCGTGCCGACGATCGCGGCGCCGAGGATGCGGCGCGACTCCGGGTCCACGAGGAGCTTCGTCTGGCCCGCCGACGCGTCGGACGCCAGCGCGCGGCCGGACGCGACCCAGGGGAAGACCGCCGTCTCGTACGGGACGTCGTCCTGCTTCGCCTGCGTCTCCGTCAGGCCGACCCACGCGAGCTCCGGCTCGGTGTAGGCGACCGACGGGATGCCGCGCGGGTCGAAGACCACGTCGTGCCCGGCGATGACCTCGGCGGCGACGTGGGCCTCGTGCGTCGCCTTGTGGGCGAGCATGGGCTGGCCGACGACGTCGCCGATGGCGAGGATGTGCGGCAGCTTCGTGCGCTGCTGCTGGTCGACGGGCACGAAGCCGCGCTCGTCGACCTCGACGCCCAGGTCCTCCAGGCCGAGGTCCTGGCCGTTGGGCACGCGGCCGACCGCCACGAGCACGCGGTCGAACTCCGCCGGCTCCGGCACGTCGCCGTCGCCGGCGAACGTCGCGGTCGCGACCTCGCCGTCGACCTCGACCTTCTCGACCTTCGTCTTCAGGTGGATCGCGGCGTAGCGCCCGTCGATCCGCTTCTTCAGCGGCTTGACGAGGTCCTTGTCCGCACCGGGGACGAGCTGGTCGGCGAGCTCGACGACCGTGACGTCGGAGCCGAGCGCGTCGTAGACCGTCGCCATCTCCAGGCCGATGATGCCGCCGCCGACGACGAGCAGCCGCTTCGGGACGTCCGCGAGCTCCAGCGCGCCGGTCGAGTCGATGACGATCTCCT
This sequence comes from Patulibacter sp. NPDC049589, assembly GCF_040675535.1. Taxonomy (NCBI): domain Bacteria; kingdom Bacillati; phylum Actinomycetota; class Thermoleophilia; order Solirubrobacterales; family Patulibacteraceae; genus Patulibacter; species Patulibacter sp. NPDC049589. The sequence continues at coordinate 16,079 of NZ_JBFAPC010000098.1, forward strand.
CCTCGTGCGGGATGCCCGGCAGCTGGACCGAGCGCGAGCCCGTCGCGACGATCGCGGAGTCGAAGGTGACGAGCGTCTCGTCGACCCGCAACTCGTGCTCGCCGACGAACTTCCCGGTCCCCTTGACGACCTCGACCTTGCGCTGCTTGGCCATGCCCTCGACGCCGCCGGAGAGCTTCCCGACGACCTCGTCCTTCCAGGAGCGCAGCGCGTCGAGGTCGATCTCGGGCTTTTGGAACGACACGCCGTGCGCGCCCATGTCCTCGGCCTCGGTGATCACCTTCGCCGCGTGCAGCAGCGCCTTGGAGGGGATGCAGCCGACGTTCAGGCAGACCCCGCCGAGGACGGGCTCGCGCTCGACCAGCGCGACCGACAGGCCGAGGTCGGCGGCGCGGAACGCGGCCGAGTAGCCGCCCGGGCCGGAGCCCAGGACGACGACGTCGACGTGCAGGTCGCCCTTGGCCTTGACCTCGTCGGAGGCCTTCGACGGCGCGGCACCCGAGGACTTCGCATCGTCCTTCGTGGCGGCGCTGCCGCCGGACTCCGACGCGCCGGCGGTGGCGGGCTCGCCCGTCTTCGCGTCCTTCGCGGCGTCGTCGCCCGACGCCCCGCCGGCCGTCCCGTCGCCGCCCTTCGGGGGCTCGGACCCGGCGTCGTCCTTCGAGGATCCGTCCTCGCCCTTGGCGTTCGACGCGTCCTTCGCGCCACCCTGCGCCTCGGCGCCGTCGGAGGAGCCGCCCGCGTCGCCGGCCCCACCCCCGGCGTCGGCCGTCTCGAGCACGAGGATCACGGAGCCCTCCGAGACCGTGTCGCCCTCGGCGACCTTCAGCTCCTTGACGGTCCCGGCCTCGGGGCTCGGGACCTCCATCGTCGCCTTCTCGGACTCGAGCGCGACGAGCGGGTCCTCCTTGGCGACCTCGTCGCCGACCGCGACCAGGATCTCGGTGACGGGGACGTCGTCGAAGTCGCCGATGTCGGGGACCTTGACCTCGATGGTGCTCACAGCAGGATCCTCCGGAAGTCGGCGAGCGTCGTCGCCAGGTGCGCGGTGAAGCGCGCCGCCAGCGCGCCGTCGACGACGCGGTGGTCGTAGGACAGGGACAGCGGCAGGATCAGGCGCGGCACGAACTCGCTGCCGTTCCAGACCGGCTTCGTGGCCGAGCGGGTGACGCCGAGGATCGCGACCTCGGGGGCGTTGATGATCGGCGAGAACGACGTGCCGCCGATGCCGCCGAGCGAGGACAGCGAGAACGTGCCGCCCGACATCTGCGCCGGCATCAGCTTGCCCTCGCGTGCCTTGCCGGAGAGCTCGGTCAGCTCGGCGGCGATGGCGTAGATGCCCTTCTGGTCGACGTCGCGGATGACCGGGACGAGCAGGCCGTTGGGGGTGTCCGTCGCGAAGCCCAGGTGGTGGTACTTGCGCAGCACCAGCTCGTCGCCGTCCAGCGACGAGTTGAGGACCGGGAACGACTTCAGCGTCGAGGAGATCGCCTTCAGGAGCAGGGCGACCATCGTCACCTTGACGTCCTTCTGCTCGCTGTTGAGCTGCTTGCGGAACGCCTCGAGCTCGGTGATGTCCGCGTCGTCGTTGTGCGTGACGTGCGGGATGCGCACCCAGTTGCGGGCGAGGTTCGCGCCCGACAGCTTCTGGATCCGCGACAGCGGGACGCGCTCGATCTCGCCGAACTTCTCGAACTTGACCTTCGGCCACGGGGCCAGGCCCAGGCCGCCGTCGCCGACCGTGTCGCCCTTCCGATCCGAGCCCGCCCCGCCCGCGTCCGCGGACTTCGCGGGCGCCGGGGCGTCCTTGGCCTTCTGGACGTCCTCGGGGACGATCCGGCCCTTGCGGCCGGTGCCCTCCACCGTGGTCAGGTCGACGCCGAGCTCGCGGGCCAGCCGCCGGACGCTCGGGCTCGCGTAGACCGGCTCGCCGGACGGCTTCGCGGCGCTCGCCGACGCGGCCCCGGAGGACTCGGCGGCCGCGCCACCGACGGAGCCCCCGGCGGTCGGGGAGCCGTCACCGCCCTCCGCGGACCCGCCGGCGTTCGACCCCGAGTCGCCATCGCCGCCCGACGACGACCCACCCTCGTCCTTCGGCGTCGTGTCGCCGTCTCCGGGCGCCTCGCCGCGGTCCTCCGACGCGTGCTCGGCGCCTCCGGCGTCCTGCTCGTCGACCTCGGCCGCCGACGCGTCGGGCTTCTCGGCGTCGTCGCCGTCGCCGTCCCCCTCGGCCTCGATCGTCACGATCGGGGTGCCCTCGGAGACGCTGTCGCCCTCCTTGACGAGGAGCTCCTTGACGACGCCGGCCACCGGCGAGGGGACCTCCATCGTCGCCTTCTCGGACTCCAGCGCGACGAGCGGGTCCTCCTGCGCGACGGTGTCCCCCACCGCCACCAGGATCTCCGTCACCGGTACGTCGTCGAAGTCCCCGATGTCGGGAACCTCGACGGTGGTCAGCGTGCCCACGGGGCCCCCTCGTCGGTCTTGATCTCGTACTTCTCGATGGCCTCGGTGAGCTTCGCCGGCTCGACCTCGCCCTTCTTGGCCAGCTCGGTCAGCGCCGCCAGCACCACGTGCCGGCGGTCGACCTCGAAGAACCCGCGCAGCGCCTTGCGGTAGTCGCTACGGCCGTAGCCGTCCGTGCCGAGCACGAAGTACGGCGCGTCGATGAACGGGCGGATGCCCTCGGCGAGCTCGCGGATGTAGTCGCTGGACGCGACGATCGGCACGTCGCCCGCGAGCACCTCGGAGACGTAGGCCGTCCCCGGCTCGTCCTCGGGGTGCAGCCAGTTCTGGCGCTGGACGGTCAGTCCGTCGCGGCGCAGCTGCGTGTAGCTCGTGACGGAGTAGACGTCGGCCGCGATCCCGAAGTCGGCCTCGAGCAGCTCGGCCGCCGCGATGACCTCGCGGAGGATCGTGCCGGATCCCAGCAGGCGCACCTGCGCGGGCTGCGGCTCGACGGCGCCGGACGGGGCCGGGTCATCGCCCTTGGTGTCGCCGTCCGCCGCGCCGGCGGGGGCCGTGTCGCCGTCGGCCTCGCCGTCCGCGTCGTCGCCCTCGAGGTCGTCGTCGGGCTTCGCGTCCGCCTTCGAGGCGCTCTCGGTGTCCGGGTCCTCGGCGGAGCCGGCCTCGGCCTTGCCCGCCTCGCGTACTCGGTGGATCCCCTTGAGGATCCCCTCCTCCGCGCCCTCCGGCAGCGCGGGCTGCCGGTAGTTCTCGTTCATGACGGTGAGGTAGAAGAAGACGTCCTCCTGCTCCCCGTACATGCGGCGCAGGCCGTCGTGGACGATCACGGCCAGCTCGTACCCGTACGCCGGGTCGTAGCTCACGCAGTTGGGGATCAGGCCGGCCTGCACGAGGCTGTGGCCGTCCTCGTGCTGGAGGCCCTCGCCGTTCAGCGTCGTCCGCCCGGCCGTGCCGCCGATCAGGAACCCGCGCGCCCGGGAGTCGCCGGCGGCCCAGGCGAGGTCGCCGATCCGCTGGAACCCGAACATCGAGTAGTAGACGTAGAACGGGATCATCGGCGTGTCGTTGTTGCTGTACGATGTCGCCGCGGCGATCCAGGACGAGAACGCGCCCGGCTCGTTGATGCCCTCCTGGAGGATCTGCCCCTGGCGGTCCTCGCGGTAGAACATCAGCTGCTCGGAGTCCTCCGGCTGGTACAGCTGGCCGACCTGGCTGAAGATGCCGAGCTGGCGGAACATGCCCTCCATGCCGAAGGTCCGCGACTCGTCGGGGACGATCGGCACGACGTGCTTCTTGATCGCCTTGTCGCGCAGCAGGCCGGCGAGGACGCGGACGAACGCCATCGTCGTGGAGATCTCGCGGTCTCCCGAGCCGTCGAGCACGGCCTGGAAGGCCTTGAGCTCCGGCACCGGCAGCGACGAGGACGACTGCTGGCGGCGCGCCGGCAGGTAGCCGCCGAGCTTCTTGCGCTGCGCGTGGAGGAACTGCATCTCCTCCGAGTCCTCCGCGGGACGGTGGAACTCGTAGTTCGTGACCTGGTCGTCGGTGAGGTCCAGGCCGAAGCGCTCGCGGAACGTCAAGAGGACGTCCGCGGTCATCTTCTTCTGCTGGTGGGTGATGTTCTGCCCCTCGCCGGAGGCCCCCATCCCGTAGCCCTTGATCGTCTTGGCGAGGATCACCGTCGGCTGGCCCTTGTGGGCGCGGGCCGCGTGGTAGGCCGCGTAGATCTTCGACGGGTCGTGGCCGCCGCGGTTGAGCGCCCAGACCTCCTCGTCGGTCCAGTCCTCGACCATCTTCGCCGTCTCGGGGTGCTTGCCGAAGAAGTGCTCGCGCACGTAGGCGCCGTCGCGCGACTTCAGCGTCTGGTAGTCGCCGTCGACGGTCTCCTCCATCAGCCGGAGCAGGTGACCCTCGGTGTCCTTGGCGAGGAGCTCGTCCCAGCGGGAGCCCCAGACGACCTTGATGACGTTCCAGCCGGCGCCGCGGAAGTTCGCCTCGAGCTCCTGGATGATCTTGCCGTTGCCGCGGACCGGGCCGTCGAGGCGCTGCAGGTTGCAGTTGATGACGAAGTTCAGGTTGTCGAGCTTCTCGCGCCCGGCCATCCCGATCGCGCCCATCGACTCGGGCTCGTCCATCTCGCCGTCGCCGCAGAAGACCCAGACGTCGCGGTCCTTCGTGTCCGCCATGCCGCGGCCCTGGAGGTACTTCAGGAAGCGCGCCTGGTAGATCCCCATCAGCGGGCCGAGGCCCATCGACACCGTCGGGAACTGCCAGAAGTCCGGCATCAGCCACGGGTGCGGGTACGACGAGAGTCCGGGCTGCGAGCGGTCCGTCTCCTCGCGGAAGCGGCGCATCTGCGCCTCGTCGAGCCGGCCCTCGAGGAACGCGCGGGCGTAGATACCCGGCGAGCTGTGGCCCTGGATGTAGACGAGGTCGCCGCCGTGCTGCTCGTTCGGCGCGCGCCAGAAGTGGTTGAAGCCGACCTCGTAGAGCGTGGACGCCGACTGGAACGATGCGATGTGGCCGCCGAGCTCCGACGACTCCTTGTTCGCCTGCAGGACCGTGGCGAGGGCGTTCCAGCGCACGAGCGAGCGCACGCGGCGCTCGATCGCCTGGTCGGTCGGCAGCGCCTCCTGGTCGTTCACGGCGATCGTGTTGACGTACGGCGTGGTCGAGTGCAGCGACGTGGCGAGGCCGCGGGAGCGCGTGTGCGCGACCAGCGTCTCCAGCAGCTCCTCGGCGCGGTCGGCGCCGTCGTGCTGCAGCACGGCGTCGAAGGCTTCGAGCCACTCCTTCGTCTCGGCGGGATCGGGATCGGCGGGTGTGGACATCGACGCTCGGGTCGGGGGCGGGGCCGGCTGCGCGACGACGACCAGGGACGGATCCGTGCCCTTCGTCACGCGTGCCTCCACACTAGTATACAAGTCGCATCCCGCGGTGGGAACGGGTTTCCCGGGTCGCCGCAGACCGCGTGGAGGCACGTCGTACGCGCGTTGCTGTTGCGCTACCCGTTCTCCCACACCCCGACCCCGCAGGGGAAGGGCTGGGCGCGAGCGCCCCCCGGCGGGGTGGGGCGGGTCGGCGGTCGGTCGGCGCGGCGGCGGCGCGGCG
>NZ_JBFAPC010000099.1:0-21475 GCF_040675535.1 Patulibacter sp. NPDC049589
GCGACGGCTTCGTCCTCGCCGAGGGCGCCGCCGTCCTCGTCATCGAGCGCGAGGACCTCGCCCGCGAGCGCGGCGCCCCCGGCGTCCGGCCGGCCAGGGCCGCGAGGAACGCCGCCAGGGCGGCGGCGCCGTCGGTGGCCGGCGGCTGCGTCGTCGGGGTGGTCGACGGCGGCGGGCCCTCGGGCTCGCGCGGGCGCTCGACCACCGTGAACGTCGCGGCGTGCGACGTGGGCGCCGACAGCGCGGACGACGAGACCCCGGCGTCGATCGTCCGCGCGCCGGGAGCGGCGTCGGGGTCGACGGTGGCCAGGAACACGAACGCGGCGGGGTCGTCGCCCGCGGGGATCGGGACGTCCCACGTCAGGCGCCGGCCCGAGACCGTCGGGGACGGCTCGCCGGGCGGCGTCGCCGCCGGGCTGAGGCCCGCGGGCAGCGTCACGGTCGTCGTGGCGGCGCCGCCGGCTCCGGCACCGGCGCCGCGGAGCGCGACCTGGACCAGCACGGGATCCCCCGGCGAGCCGGTGAGGGCGAGCGGCGCGACCGAGACGGAGCGCGACGAGAACGGCCCGCTGCGGGGCGGACCCGAGACGCCCTGGGTGGCGCTGACCTCGTCGTCGACGGGCGACGACTCGGCGGCGCTCGCGACGCGCACGATCGTCGTGGCGGCCACGAGCGCGGCGTCCGCGGGGACGGAGGCGTCGAGCTGGATCGGCGCGGCCTCGGTCCCGGCGGGGACCGCGGCGTCCCGGACGCATCGGTCGCCCTCGCAGCTCCAGCCGGTGCCGTGGAGCGTGCCGCCGAACGGACTCGTGACCGTGACCGTCGTCGGTCCCGGCGCCGCCGCGGCGCCGGCGTTGCGGACGTGGACCACGGTGCTCGCGGACGTGCCCGCGCGCAGGACGTCCGGGACGTCGATCCGGGCCGAGAGGTCGACGGGGCCCACGCCGGGCCCGGCGGGAACGCCGACGGTCCCGGTCGCGGCGTCCTCGGCGGGGACGTCGTCCCCGGCGGTCGCGGCGGTGGCCGTCACGGTCGCGGCCACGGCACGGCCGGGCGTCGTGCTGCGCCCGGTGACCCGCAGCGCGGGGAGCGTCGCCAGGGGGCCGGCCGTGCGGTCGGTCGTGCAGGTCGTGCCGCCGCACGTCCACCCGTCGCCCTCGGCGTCGAGCCCGACGCCGGAGGTCGGCGTCGAGAGGCGCACCGTCGTCGGACCGGACGTGGCGCCCGGGCCGTCGTTGCGGACCAGGACGCCGAGGCGGCGCGTCCCGCCGGGCGTCGCGGGAGCGAGGTCGGTGACCGCGGTGACGAGGTCGACGGCCGGACCGCCGACGCCCATGCTGACGCTGCCGCCGGCGTTGGACGCGTGGTCGGAAGGCGTGGGTGACACGACGGAGGCCGACCAGGCGCGCTGGCCGTCGGTCGGCGTCGGGACGCCGGGGGCGTCGTCGGTGAGCTGCAGGGCGGGCAGATCGCCGTCGCCCGGGAGGGCACCGGCGAACGTGCAGCGCCACGGGTCGCCGGACGCCGGTCCGGGCGCACACGCCCAGCCGTCGCCCGTCGCGCCGTCCACGCCGGAGATCGAGACCGCGACCGGTCCGGCGGCCGGGGTCCCGCCGACCGCGCGGACCCGCAGCCGTCCGCGGGCGACGCCGGAAGCGGGGACCGGGCGGAGGTCCTCGAACCACGTGGCGTACCGCGCCGTACCGGCGGCGGGGACGAGCGCCGGACGGTCGCTGCCGACGTCGTTGCCGGCGGGCGTCCCGGGGTCACCGGATGCGGTGGCCGTGACGCCGGCGCTCGGGAGCGACGACGACAGCGGGCCGGTGGTCGCGACGAGGGGCGGGGCGTCTGCTCCCGGCGCGAGCGCGTCCGCGTCCAGGCGGCACCGGTCGCCGCCCGCGGGGCAGGTCCAGCCGTCGCCGCCGAGCCGGATCGTGGTGTCCTGCGGGCCCGCGACCCGCACCTCGAGCGGCGCGCTCGTGGGCGCGGCGCCGAGGTTCCGCACCGCGACGAGATGCCGGACGGACGTCCCGGCCACGGCGGGCCCGCCGCCGGAGACTGCGACGGCGACGTCCGAGGCGGTGGTGCGGCCGCCGGTCACGGACGCGACGGCGGAGTCGTCCCCGGTGTCGCCGGGGCCGGACTCGACGCCGACCGTGGCCGTCCGGACCCGGTGGTCGAGCGGCGGGAACGCGGCCGGACTCCGGCGCAGGAGCAGGACTGGCGCCGCCTCACCGGGTCCGAGGGGCTGCGTGCGGACGCAGCGGTCGGACTTCTCCGGGCAGGTCCAGCCGTCGCCGGTGGCGGGTCCCGGGGAGTTTAGGCTCTCGATCAGATCCGCGACGCGCAGGCGGACGGGGCCGGGCGTCGGGCGCCCGCCGACGTTGACGACGCGGACCGCGAAGACCGCCTGGCCGGCCTTCGGCGGCAGCTCGGACGCGGCGACGGACAGCGAGAGGTCCGGGCCGGGGACGGTCCGCACCGGGAGGGTCGCCGAGGCGGTGGAGTTCGCCTCGACGGTGTCGTCGTCCGCGCGGCTCGACACGGTCGTCGACACGCCCGGCACGCCGCCGGTCGTCGCCTCCGGGAACCGGACGGGGATCGTGAGCGGCGGCAGCGCGTCGCCCGGCGCGAGTGAGCCGGCGTGGACACACGGCTCGCCGGTGTCGCACCGCCAGCCGTCCCCGGTCCCGATGGCGAGGGTCGCCGCCGGGCCGACGCGGGTGTCGGCCTCGATGGGGCCGGCGACGGGTTGGTCGCCGGCGTTGCGGACCCGGACGACGACCGATCGCGCGGCGCCCGCCGGGGCGGAGGCCAGGCTGTCGATGCTCGCCGTCAGGTCCCCGCCGGCGGCGACGGGGACGACGGACGTCCGTCCCTCGCCGGCGACCGCGTCGGCGGAGGACGCGCGGGTGAGCAGCCGGAAGGGCCCGCGGCCGTCGCCCGCGACCCGCAGCCGCAGGGGGACCTGCACGGAGCGGTCCGGCGTCAGGCCCCCGGCGATGGTGCACCGGGTCGGGAGCGCACAGGTCACGCCGGACCCGGGCGCGGCGGACTCGACCACGAGCCCGGGGGACGGGTCCAGGCGCAGGGCGACCGGACCGGTGATCACGCGATCCGTGGAGACGGACGCGGTCGCCGTGACCGTCGCGCCGCGGGCCGGACGGGAGCCCAGGGACGTCCCGGCGGCGAGCCGCGGACGCGTGCCGCGGGATGCGGGCACGGTCGCCGTCGAATCCGGGCTTCGCGTGAGCGAATCCTCGAGGGTGACGGACGACCGGAGGTCGTCCTCCGGGTCGCTGATCCGGTCCGGCACGATCGTCCCCCGCAGCCGCGGGAGGTGCCCCGACGCCGGGATCGGCCCGGCGTGGTGGCACGTGCCGATGCTGCATCGCCAGCCGTCGCCGTCGGTCCCGCGCCATCCCTGCGTCGCGACCGAGACCGGGCCGTCCATCGGGGCGGGGCGGGCGTTCTCGACCTCGTACTCCACCGCCCCCGGACGGCCGGCGGTCGCGGGGACGAGCTGCGCGAAGCGACCGGTGAGCTCGCGGGCGAACGCGCCCTGGGGAATCAGGACCCGGGCGGTGTTGTCGTCCAGGACGGCGTCGCCGCCCGGCGGGACCGACACGGTGGCGTCGACCGGCACACGGAAGAGGGCGGGGGCCGACGGGGTGGTCTTCCAGCGCAGACGCGGCAGCGTTCCCCCCGCCGGGATCGGGCCCCCGTGCGAGCAGATCGGGCCCCGTCCGATCGGTCCGGTGACGCAGGCCCAGCCGTCGCCCTCGAGCTGGAAGTCCGTCAGGAGCGCGGTCGTCGTCCGGATGACGATCGGCCCGGCGACCGGCTCGGCGCCCGAGTCGTGGACGATCATGTCCGGCCCCGTCGCCTCGCCGGCGCGGGACGGTCGGACGTCGTCGAACGTGAGGGTGACGTCGCCGGGCGGCACGCCGACGCCGATCGATGCCGTCGCGCTCGAGGTCGGCGTGGGATCGTCGCGCACCTCGCGGGCCCCGACCGACGCGGGGCCGGTCGCACCGTCGGCCGGCAGCGGCGCTCGGACGGTGATCGGCGGGAGCGCCGTCCCGGCGGCGGGCCCGGCGCTGCTCCGGCATCGCAGGGCGGAGGTGCAGATCCAGCCGGGGCCCTCGGCCCGCGACGAGCTCGGGCCGTCGATGGCGACGTCCACCGGCCCCGTCCGGTCGGTCGTGGTGTCGTTGGCGACGTTCACCGTGGCGGTCGCCGTCGCGCCGGCCGGTGCGTCATCGGGGAGCACGACGCCGACGCGCAGCGCCGCCGGGTCTCCCGCGGGGATCGACTCGAGGCCGGTCGCGGCGTCGTTGGCGGCGATCTCGTCGCCGGCGGTGCCGGCCGTCGCCACGAGGCCGGCCCCGACGACGGACGCGCTGGTCGTCGTGGTGCGGGCCTCCACCGCCAGTGGCGGCAGCGCCGAGCCGGGCGCCACGACCGCGTCGGTGGTGCACCGCTGGGCGTCCACCGTGCAGGTCCAGCCGTCTCCGGACACGGCGCCCCCGGGTCGGGAGTCGCCGCCGCTCCCCCCGAGGGGCACGCGCGCCAGTGCGACGCTGACGGGTCCGGAGGTCGGCCGGGTCCCCGCGTTGCGGACCCGGACGGCGAAGGGGACGAGGCTCCCGGCACGCCGGCCCGTCGGGGCGACGGACGTCGCCAGATCGGGACCGGGCGTCCTGCTGATCACCGCCGTCGCGCTCGCGCTGTCGTTGGTGTCCTCGAGGTCGGGACCCTCGCCGTCGTCGACCGTGGCGCTCAGCGTCGTCGGACCACCGGCGGGGAGGGCGGCGGAGAGCGGGGGCGCGTCGGCCCCCGCGAGCAGGGGGAGCACCAGGGTGCAGCGCCGGGAGAGCCCGTCGCAGAGCCAGCCGAGACCGGACGCGTCCGGCGCCGGCCCCGTGGCTCCGAACGTCACGGTCACCGGCGTGCGGGTGGGGGCGTACCCGAGGTTGCGGACGCGGACGTCGAACCGCCGGGGCGCGCCGTCCGTCGCGGGCTCCGGGGCGTTCAGCGTGACCGCGGCGTCGACCGCCGTGCGCTGGGTCTGCGGCTGGTCGGTGCCGCCACCGACCCCGATCGCCGGCGCCGGGACGTCGACCGACGTCGACACGCGCATCGTGGATCCGAGGTCGACCGGCGAGACGGTGCCCGAGACGACGAGCGCGGACGTCGCGGCCGGTGCCAGCGGGTCGGTCCGGCGACAGGTGGCCGTGGTGGCGATCCCCGGGGCCGCCGGGAAGGGATCGCAGGTCCAGCCGTCGCCGGCCACCACCGGGGAGCCGACGGAGTTCGCCGTGACGCGTACCGCGACCGGGCCGGAGGTCGCCGCGTCGCCGACGTTCTCCACGACGATCGGCACCGAGACGGGCCCGCCACGCGGCGCCGCGGGCGTGCTCTGGGCGGTCGCGAGGACCTCGGGAGCGGCCGAGGCGGTCGCGGGCAGGACGCCGAGCGCGATCGCGGTGGCCCCGACGAGCAGGGCGCCGGTGGCGCGGACGCGGGCTGGGTGTTCGGACCACGCGGGGTGACGGGACGGCACGGCTGCTCCTGGGGGGGGGACGTCGTACGCACGGCCGGACGACTGCTCTTGGATCGGCAGACGGCGGCCGGAGCTTGAGCGATTCGTCCGCCGGGCGGGAGCGGGCGCTCCGCGCGGCCGTTCGGGCTCCGGCCCCGTGCGGCCCCCGTCCGGGCGGGGCGGGGCGGCGGGCGGCACTAGACTGGCCCGTCGAATGTCCGTCCCGGCCTCCTCCTCCAACCCGCCCGCCGACGCCCCGTTCTTCCGCTCCCGATGGGTCGAGGTGCCGGACTCCGTCGTCGGGGTCGCCGATCGCGGGCTGCCGAAGGGGTTCCGGGCCGCCGGCGTGGCTGCGGGGATCAAGCCGTCGGGCGGGACCGACGTCGCGCTGCTGGTCTGCGACGCGCCGGATGCCGTGTCCGCCGCGCGCTTCACGCGCTCCGGGACGGCCGCGCCGCCGGTGCTGGTGACGAAGGACGAGTCGCGCCTGGACGCGCTGCGCGCCGTCGTCATCACCAGCGGCAACGCGAACGCCGGGACCGGGCGCGACGGGTTCACCACCGCGCGCCAGGTGCGGGCGGCCGCCGCGGAGGCCGCCGGGGTCGCCGAGGACCAGGTCGCCGTCTGCGCGACCGGGGTCATCGGGGTGCCGCTGCCGATGGACGTCGTGCCCCAGGGCATCGCCGCCGCGGGCGAAGTCCTCGCGGCCGACGGGGACGCCGACTTCCGCCGCGGCATCGAGACGACCGACCTCTTCCCGAAGACCGCGACCCTGACCGTCGCGCTGGAGGGCGGCGAGGTCACGCTGCACGCCGTCTGCAAGGGCGCCGGGATGATCCAGCCGAGCTTCGCGACGATGCTCTGCTTCATCACGACCGACGCGCGGCTGACCGCCGAGACCGCGGACCTGCTGCTCGGCGTCTGCGTCAAGCGCTCGTTCGACCGGATCTCGGTCGACGGGCAGCTCTCGACGTCCGACACGGCCGTCCTGATCGCCTCGGGCGCCAGCGGCGTGGCCGTCGAGCCCGGCACGCCGGACGAGCAGCGCTTCGGCCTGGCGCTCGACGCGCTGCTGCGGCAGCTCGCGCTGTTCATCGCCGCCGACGGCGAGGGCGCCCGCCGCGTCGGCCGGGTGACGGTCCGCGGCGCGGACGGCCCGGCGTGCGAGCGCGTCGCGCGCCAGGTCGCCAACAGCCCGCTCGTGAAGACCGCGCTCTACGGCGGCGACCCCAACTGGGGCCGCATCGTCCAGGCCGTCGGCGCGGTGCTGCCCGGCCCGGCGCTAAACCCCGTCGGCGTGCGGATCGCCGGCGTCGAGGTCTGCCGCGACGGCCAGGAGGTCGTCTTCGACCGCCCGGCCCTCGAGGTGCTCGTCAAGGACGTCGAGGTCGAGTACGACATCACGCTCGGGTCCAGCGCGCCGGGCCAGGACTTCGCGAACGAGACCGAGGTCTACTTCAGCGACCTCGGACACGAGTACGTGACGCTGAACGCCGAGTACACGACCTGAGGCAGGACCGGCCGACGTGGGCGCCCGCCCGCCGCGCACGTGTCCGAAATCGACAAGACGCCGCCCGCGGGTCGTCGTAGCGTCGTCCCCATGCCGATCGACCTCGCCGCCGCCGAGCGCTTCGTCCTCTCGACCGCCCGTCTGCTCGACCGCCACCGCCTCGCGCTGCTCCGTGGTACCGCGTCCCCCGGGCGCGTGCTCGAGGCGCTGCGCCCGTACCGCAACGACGACGGCGGGTTCGGCCACGCGCTGGAGCCCGACGTCCGCGGCCCCGGCAGCGAGCCGACCGCCGCGCTGCACGCGCTGGGGGTCCTCCACGAGGCCGGGCTCACGGCCGACCCGATGGTCGACGGGATCGCCGGCTGGGTCGACGCCGTCGCCGGCGAGGACGGCGGGGTGCCGTTCGTCGGCGCCACGACCGCGGACTTCCCGCACGCGCCGTGGATGGTGCCGTCCGACGGGGGCTCGCACCTGACCTTCGCGCTCGCCGCCGCGCTCGCGACGGCCCGGCCCGACGCTCCGTGGCTTGCCCGCGGGACCGCGTGGTGCTGGGACCGCCTGGAGCGGCCCGACGACCTCGGCGCCTACCTCGTGAAGTTCGCCCTCGTCTTCCTCGACGCCGTGCCCGACCGCGACCGCGCCGCGGAGACGGTCGGGCGTCTGCGCCCCCGGATCGGGGCGGACGGCACGATCTCCGTCGAGGGCGGCACCGCGGACGAGCGCCTGTCGCCGCTCGTCCTGTCGCCACGGCCCCGGACGCCCAGCCGGACGCTGTTCACCGACGCGCAGATCGAGCGCGACCTCGACGGGCTGGAGGCCGCGCAGCAGGAGGACGGCGGGTGGACCTTCGACTGGCTCGCCTGGGCGCCCGGGCAGACGACGGAGTGGCGCGGCGCCCTCACGGTCGACGCCCTCCGGACGCTCGCCGCGCACGGCCGCGTCGACCTCTGACCGGCGCGCGCCGCCCCCGGACCGCCCGTCCAGCAGGGCCTTTCCCGCGCTAGGGTGCCCCATGTGAACGCCCCCGACGCCCCGACGCCCGACGCCTCCCCGGGGCTCGGCGTGCGCGACGTCGGCACGCTGCTGGAGGCCCTGCCCTACATCCGGCAGTTCCGCGAGCGGACCGTCGTCATCAAGTACGGCGGCGCCGCGATGACCGATCCGGAGCTGCGCGAGGACTTCGCCCGCGACATCGCGCTCCTGAAGTACGTCGGCGTCAACGTCGTCGTCGTCCACGGCGGCGGCCCCGCGATCACCGAGTTCATGGGCCGCCTGGGCCTGCCCGTCGAGTTCCGCGGTGGCCTCAGGGTCTCCGACGAGGCCACCGTCGAGGTCGCGAAGATGGTCCTCGTCGGCAAGGTCAACAAGGACATCGTCGTCCGCATCGGCCGCCACGGCCAGCCCGCCGTCGGGCTCTCGGGCGACGACGGCAACCTCTTCAAGGTCGAGACGACGAAGGGCCCCGGCGGCGAGGACGTCGGGTTCGTCGGCCGCGTCACCCGCGTCGACACCGGCGTGATCGACCACATCGCGGAGGACTTCGTCCCCGTGATCGCGTCCGTCGGCTCCGACGAGTCCGGCCAGGCGCACAACGTCAACGCCGACGAGGCCGCCGCCGCCGTCGCCCGCGCACTCGGCGCGACCCGCCTGATCTTCCTCACCGACGTCGCCGGCTGGCTCGGCGACGTGGCCGACCCCGACTCGCTCGTGGTCCAGGCGACGACGGACGAGGTCGAGAGCGCCCTGGACTCGATCGCCGGCGGCATGCGCCCGAAGCTCCAGGCCTGCGTCGACGCGGTCCACTCCGGCGTGGGCGCCGCGTCGATCGTCGACGGGCGCAAACCGCACTCCGTCCTGCTGGAGCTGTTCACGGACGACGGCTGCGGCACCCAGATCCGGCCCGCGCGGTGAGCGCCGCGCCCCGGCCCGTGGGCGCCGCCCCGCCGGCCGACCACCCCCCTGTCACCGACGACAAGGCAGACGCATGAGCGACCCCCTGACCCTCGCCCAGCTCGAGGACATCGAGTCCCGCCACGTCCTGCGCAACTACGCCCGCCTGCCGGTCGCGGTCGAGTCCGGCGCCGACGTCTGGCTGCACACCGTCGACGGCCGCCGCGTCCTCGACCTGCTCTGTGGGCTCGGGGTCACGTCGCTCGGGCACGCCCATCCGGCGATCACGATGGCGATCCAGGAGCAGGCCGGGAAGCTCCTGCACACGAGCAACCTCGTCCACCTGCAGGGCCCGACGCGGCTCGCCGAGCGCCTGTCGAAGAGCTCGCTCGGCGGCGGCGTGCTGTTCCAGAACTCCGGGGCGGAGGCCAACGAGGCCGCGATCAAGCTCGCCCGCCGCCACAAGCGCGGCGGCGAGATCGTCTCGCTCTTCAACGGCTTCCACGGCCGCACCTACGGCGCGCTCTCGGCGACCCCGCAGGAGGCCAAGCAGGAGCCGTTCGCCCCGCTGGTCGCCGGCTTCCGCGCCGTCCCGCCGACGCCCGACGCCGTCCGCGACGCCGTCGGCGACGGCACCGCCGCGGTGCTGCTGGAGACGATCCAGGGGGAGAGCGGCGTGCTGCCGATCCCCGTCGAGGTGCTGCAGGCCGCCCGCGAGGCCTGCGACGCCCACGGCGCGCTCCTGATCGTCGACGAGGTCCAGTCCGGCATGGGCCGGACGGGCGACCTGTGGAGCTACGAGGCCTCAGGCGTCGTCCCGGACGCGATCACGGTGGCCAAGGCCCTGGCCAACGGCCTGCCGATCGGCGCGCTGGTCACGGCGCCACACCTCTACGACGTGCTGCAGCCGGGCGACCACGGCTCGACGTTCGCCGGCAACCCCCTCGCCTGCGCGGCCGCGCTCGCGGTCTTCGACGTCATGGAGCGGCCCGGGTTCCTCGAGCGCGTGAACGAGGCGGGCGCGCGGCTGCGCGCGGGACTCGAGGCCCTCCCGGACGTCGCGAACGTCCGCGGCCGCGGCCTGATGCTGGCCGCCGAGCTGACCCCGGACGCCGTCGGGCGCCACGGCAGCGCCGGCGAGCTGGCCCTGCGCCTGATCACCGACCACGACGTCTGGGTCAACGGCCCGACCCCGAGCGCCCTGCGCCTCCTGCCGCCGCTGACGATCCGCGACGAGCAGATCGACGAGGGCGTCGCCCGCCTCGCGGCGGGCCTCGCCGCGCGCTGACACCGGACCCCGCCAGGCCTGGCCTCCCCGGGACATCGCGTCCGCGTCTCGCCGGACGCGGCGCGACCCGGCCGGACGACGTCAGGCCGCCGACACCGGCGGCAGGTGGCCGATCCGGCGGGCCACCGTCGTCGCGGTGACGTCGACGATGTCGTCCAGCAGGTCGAGCACCGGCACGATGACGTCGGCGCCGAACTCGACGCGGGCCAGGTGCACGGCCTCGCCGCGTCGGCGGATGGCGTCGTCGAGCACGTCGGCGCCCGGATGGCCGTCGACCGACGGCCACCGGGGCGAGATCGGCGTCATCCCGGCGACCTGCTCGGCCAGCCGGTCGACGCCCGCGGCGCTCGGCGTGTTCCAGTGCCGGAAGCGCGGCTCCAGCGCCCGGCCGAGGTGCCGGACGGCCGCGCGGTGCCAGCCGCCGCCGAGCCGCTTCAGGACGTGCTCCCACGGCTCGCCGGGCTCGCCGATGATCTCCACGAGCGTCTCCCGCACGGCGCGGGGGAGGTCCTCGGGCTTCCGCGCGGCCCCGACCACGCCGACCGCGGCGGCCCGCAGCAGCTGCTCGCAGAACGCCTCCCAGGCGCCGAGCGCGAAGACGAGCGACGCGGCGGGCACCAGCCGGGCCCGCTCGTCGCGGGGGTCAGCCAGCGCGAGCAGGTCGCGGGGCCCGCTGACGAGTTCGGCGTACCGTGCACGCGCCTGCTGGATCGGGATCGGCTCCACGCCGCGGACGCTAGCGCCCGGGGCGGCGCCGGCGGCGCGGGGGACACCACGCCGTCGTCCGGCGGACGGATGGTCGGAGCTTCCCCCCACACGTCCCGGAGGGCTGGTACAACCCTCCCCGTCCGACGGTGTACAGCCGTCCCCACGACCTCCGGAGTCCTCATGCCGCAAGCCGGCGAACTGCTGTTCCTAGCCCCCAATGCCGCGAAGCACAGCCGCCTCACGGCCTTCTTCCGCTGGCTGATCGTCATCCCGCACGCGATCCTCTGGTTCTTCTACGGGATCGGCGCCGGCATCGCCGTGGTCATCGCGTGGTTCGCGCTGCTCTTCACCGGCCGCTACCCGGAGGGCCTCTACTCGTTCGTCAGCGGTTTCGTGCAGTTCAACGCGCGCTTCTACGCCTACGCGTACCTGCTGACCGACGTCTACCCGCCGTTCTCGGGCGGCCCGGACGAGAACTACCCGGTGCAGCTGCAGATCGGGCCCGCGAAGGAGTCCTACAGCCGCCTCTGGGTGCTGCTGCGCTTCATCCCGCTGATCGCGGTGTACATCATCAACTACGCGATCGGCATCGTCCTGGCCTTCGTGGCGTTCATCACCTGGGTGACCGTGATCTTCATCGGCCGGGTGCCGGACGGGCTCCACAACGCCCTCGCGTTCTGCATCTCGTACAACGTGCGCGCGGTGGCGTACGGCGCGCTGCTGGTCGAGCAGTTCCCGGCGTTCGAGACGGCCGGGACCGGCCCGGCCGCCCCGCCGGCCTCGCCGGCCACCTACTGAGCCGCGGTTGGCGCCGGAGGCCTCCGCCGCCCCGCCCGCCGCACGTCCCGCCGCCCGTGATCACGGGCGTTCCGGGGCGGGGCGGCACGCAGCGCCGTCGCCCGGGACCGCTACGGTCCCGGGCACATGGTGCTCGCCTCCGGAGGGACCGTCGCCATCGAGCTGGCGGGCATCCTCCTCCTCGTCCTCGCCAACGCGTTCTTCGTGGCCGCCGAGTTCGCCATCGCGCGCGTCCGCAGCAGCCAGATCGAGGACTGGGTCGCCGACGGCCGGCCCGGCGCGGCGTCCGTGCAGCACGCGGTGGAGCACATCGACTCCTACCTGGCGGCCTGCCAGCTGGGGATCACGCTGGCGTCGCTCGGGCTCGGCGCGTTCGGCGAGTCCGCGCTGCACGAGGTGCTGAAGCCGATCCTCGGCGACGGCGCCCGGATCGGCAGCGTCGGGCTGGCGGGGGTCCTCTCGTTCGCGCTGATCACGATGCTCAGCGTCGTGGTCGGCGAGCTGGCCCCCAAGAGCGCCGCGATCGCCCGCACCGACCGCGTGGTGCTGGCGACGATCCCGCCGCTGCGGATCTTCTTCCTGCTCACGCGCCCGGTCGTCCAGCTCTTCAACGGGATGGGCAACCTCCTGCTGAAGCCGTTCGGGATCCCGCCGGCCAGCGAGGCCGGCAGCTCGCCGTTCAGCCAGCGGGAGCTGCTGCAGATCGTCCGCGAGTCCGACGAGGGCGGGGAGATCAACCGGGTCGAGCGGCGCCTGACCGAGAACGTCTTCGAGTTCGACGACCGCCGCGTCCGCGAGGTCATGGTGCCCCGCCGCCGGGCCGTCGTCGCGTCCGACGCGCTGACGGTCGCGGAGGCCGCCGAGGTCGCGGTGCGGACGGGCGTCACCCGCCTGCCGCTGTGTCCGGAGGGTGCCGGTCTGGACGAGGTCGAGGGCGTCGTCCACGCGAAGGACCTGCTCGCGGCCCTGCTGCGCGACGAGCACCCGCCGCTGCACCAGATCGCGCGGCCCGTCGTCCGCGTCGGCGACGCGACCTTCGTGGGCGACGCGCTGCGGGAGATGCGCCGCGCCCGCCAGCACCTGGCGATCGCGATCGACGAGCACGGCACCGCCGTCGGGTTGGTCACGATCGAGGACGTGATCGAGGAGCTGGTCGGCGAGATCGAGGACGAGTTCGACCACGACGACGCCCGGCTGATGCGGGGCGACGGGGCCGACCTGATCGTCGACGGCGAGACGGGGATGCACGACCTGATGGTCCGCCTCGAGGGCGCCTCCCACGACCCGACCCGCGACCACGACTTCCACGAGGCCACCGTCGGCGGGCACCTGCTGGAGCTGCTCGGTCGGCTGCCGGAGCCCGGGAGCGAGCTCGAGCTGTTCGGGCACGCGGTGCGGGTGGAGCAGGTCGACGGCGGGCGGATCCGCCGGCTGCGGGTGCTGGGGGCGGGCACCGCGGACGAGGGCTGAGCGGCGCCGGGCCGGGGTCCTCCGACGAGCGACGAGCGGCGCGGGATCGGGGTCCTCCGGGAGCGTCCCGGGGCGGAGTCCGAACGCGCGTCGGCGCCGGTACCCTCCCTGCTCGTATGACCGACCAGCCCGCCACGCCCGATCCCTCCGCCGAGCACACCGAAGTACGACGCGTGGCGGATCCGGGCCGCACGCGGGTGGCTTCGTACCTCGCCGACAAGGACGAGGTCCGCAAGGTCCTCCTCCTGTACTCCGGCGGCCTCGACACGAGCGTCATGCTCAAGTGGATCCAGGACGAGTACCAAGCGGAGGTCGTGGCGCTGACCGTCGAGCTCGGCCAGCCGGGCGAGGACTACGACGAGGTCACGGCGAAGGCCCGCACCCTCGGCGCGGTCGAGGCGATCGTGCACGACGCCCGCGAGGAGTTCGCGACCGGCTACGTGATCCCCGCGATCAAGGCGAACGTCAACTACGGCGACGGCTACCCGGCGTTCACGTCGCTCGGCCGCCCGCTGATCGCGAAGCTCGCCTGCGAGTACGCCCGCGAGCACGGCTGCGACACGATCGCCCACGGCTGCACCGGCAAGGGCAACGACCAGGTCCGCATCGAGGCGACGATCGCCACGCTCGCGCCCGAGCTCAAGGTCATCGCCCCGGTCCGCTCCTGGGCGATGGGGCGCGACGAGGAGATCGCCTACGCCCGCGAGCACAACATCCCGATCAAGAACACGCCCGAGGGCGCACCGGCGCCGTACTCGATCGACGACAACCTCTGGGGCCGCTCCTCCGAGGGTCGCTGGATCGAGGACCTCGGCCACGCCCCGGACGACGACGTCTTCCAGCTCGTCACGCGCCCGGAGGAGGCCCCGGACGAGGCCGAGACCGTCGCCATCACCTTCGAGGCCGGCGTGCCGGTCGCGCTGGACGGCCAGCGGATGGAGATCGTCGACCTGCTGCTCGAGGTCGCGCGCCTGGGCTGCAAGCACGGCGTCGGCATCCTCGACCACATCGAGGACCGCATCGTCGGCCTGAAGGTCCGCGACATCTACGAGGTCCCGGCCGCGGCGATCATCCTGCCGGCGCACAAGGAGCTCGAGCGCCTGGTCGGCACGATCCACCAGAACCAGTTCAAGCCGGGTCTGGACCAGAAGTGGGCCTACCTCGTGTACGCCGGCCTCTGGTGGGAGCCGCTGCGCACCGACATCCAGGCCTACATCGAGCACGTGAACCTCCGCGTCACGGGCACGATCGGCATGAAGCTCTACAAGGGCTCGGCGCGCGTCGTCACCCGCGAGTCGCCGAACGCCGTCTACGACGCCCAGCTCGCGTCGTTCTCGCACTCCGGCGGCCTGTTCGCGCAGGACGCCTCCCCGGGCTTCATCGAGCTGTGGTCGCTGCAGTCGCGCCTGGCGTGGCAGCTGGCCAACGGCAAGATCGACACGGGCACCGGCACCGAGGCCTGAGCCCGCAGCACCTCTCCCGGGACCGGCGTGCGCGTGCACGCCGGCGCCCGGGGACGGGCGGGATCGTCGGCTACAGTCTGGCCGATGCGCAGATCGGAACGGGGCTTCTACACGCTGCTCGGCTGGGCCACCTGGAAGGCCGCCAAGTGGTACGTCGCCAAGCGCCTCGGGCTGCGCCGCAAGGCGAAGAAGGGCGCGGTCGTCCTCGCGCTGGTCGCCGCGGGCGGCGGCGCGTTCGCGGTCGCCCGCTCGCGCCAGGGCCAGAACCCCGGCGCCTGAGGTCCCGCCGGTGTACCTGCGCACCACCGTCGACCGCGAGCCCGCCGCCCGCGGCGACGCCCCGATGCCCGCCGCCGGCCCGCTGGCCCGAGCGGCGGAGCTCGAGCTGCGGCTGCGCGAGGAGTCGCTGCGCCGCGAGCGCGCGGAGGCCCGCGCCCAGAACGCGGAGGCGATGGCCGACGTCTCGTCGGCCCGCGTCGCGCTGCTCGAGGCCCGCGCGGCCGCGACGGCGGGCGCCCGGGCCGCGGACGTGCGCGAGCGCGACGCGCTGATCGCCACGCTCCGCCGCGGGCTGACGGAGCTGGGTGAGGAGCTCGACGCGGTCCGCGCGCTGGCCACGACCCGCGAGGAGCACCGGGGCCCGGAGGCGGCGTTCGACGACGCCCGCCGCGCGATCCGGACCCGCAGTGCGCTGGACCCGTCGATCCGCATGGGCGAGCTGGCCCGTGGCGCCCGCGAGCTGCTCGCGGGCGGCCGGCTGGAGGCCGCCGACGAGGTCATCCGCGGCCTCGAGGACGCCGCGGAGCGGCTCCGCGCGCAGGCCCCGCCCGCCACCGACGGCTGAGTTCCCCGCTCGTTGCAGGGGGTCCTCGGCGGCGCCCCGCGGCGCCCGCCCGCCGCGGCCCGAGGACCTCGCGCGACGTCCGGCCCGGCACCTATCGTGGGGTCCGTGAGTTCCGGTTCCTGCGTCCACCTGCACGTCCACTCCGAGTACTCGCTGCTCGACGGCCAGCCGAACATCGGCAAGCTCGTCAAGCGCGCGGCGGAGCTCGACCAGCCCGCCATCGGGCTGACGGACCACGGCGTCATGAACGGCGTCGTGGAGCTGTACAAGGCGGCGAACAAGGAGGGCATCAAGCCCGTCATCGGGTGCGAGCTCTACCTCGTCGACGACCACGCGTCGAAGGACAAGGTCAAGCCGAACCACCTCACGGTGATCGCGCAGTCGACCGAGGGCTACAAGAACCTCATGCGGCTCTCGTCGCTCGGCTTCACGGAGGGCATCCGTCGCGGCAAGCCGTGCGTCGACCTCGAGCAGATGAGCCAGAACGGCTCGGGCCTGATCGTGCTGACCGGCTGCCTGGCGTCGCGGATGTGCACGACGCTCGCCGACGACGACGTCGACGGCGCGCGGGCACACGTGGACCAGCTGTTCAACGTGGTGGGCAAGGACAACGTCTACTTCGAGGTCCAGAAGAACGGCATCGACCTGCAGGACAAGTGCAACGAGGGCATCGTCCGGATCGCGCGGGAGACGGGCCGCCCGCTGGTCGGCACGACCGACGTGCACTACCTCCACAAGCACGACTACGACACGCACGAGGCCCTCCTCTGCGTGCAGACCCAGTCGACGCTGGCCAACCCGAAGATGTCGTTCTCGACCAACGAGTTCTACGTCAAGAGCACCGAGGAGATGGCCTCCCAGTTCGCGGAGTGGCCCGACGCCATCCCGACGACGCTGGAGATCGCCGAGCGCTGCGACGTCCACATCCCGCTGGGCGAGGGCTCGCTGCTGCCGCGCTTCCTGCCGGACGGCGAGGACGAGCAGGCCTACCTCGAGGAGCTCGTCCTCGACGGCCTCCGCGTCCGCTACGGCGACCCGGTCCCCGCCGCCGCCCGCGAGCGCGCGGACATGGAGCTCGCGGTCATCAACAAGATGGGCTACGACGCCTACTTCCTGATCGTCCACGACTTCGTGAAGTGGTCCAAGGACCACGACATCTCCGTCGGCCCGGGCCGTGGCTCCGCGGCCGGCTCGATCATCGCCTACTCGCTGGGCATCACCGACCTGGACCCGCTCAAGTACGACCTGCTCTTCGAGCGCTTCCTCAACCCGGACCGCGTGTCGATGCCGGATATCGACATCGACTTCTCGGTTCGCGGCCGGGAGGAGGTCATGAAGTACGTGACCGACAAGTACGGCCGCGAGTGCGTCGCGCAGATCGTCACGTTCGGCCGGATGCTCCCGCGCAACGCGACGAAGGACTCCGCCCGCGTCCAGGGCTTCGACTACGCCACGGGCGACCGCCTGGCGAAGCTCATCCCCGACCCGATCATGGGCAAGACCCCGCCGCTGGAGAAGTGCCTCGCCGAGGGCACCGAGCTGCGCGCCGCCTACGACTCCGACCCGATCGCCAAGCAGGTCCTCGACGTCGCCATCGGTCTCGAGGGCACCGTCCGCAACGCCGGCATCCACGCCGCCGCCGTCGTCATCTCCGACCGCGACCTGTCGTCGGTCGTGCCGATCCAGATCACGGACTCCAAGACCGTCGACGAGCGCGGCGAGAAGATCTACAAGCGCGTCACGCAGTTCCCGATGGGGCCGATCGAGGAGCTCGGCCTGCTGAAGATGGATTTCCTGGGCCTCAGGAACCTCGACGTGATCCAGGACGCCCTGAAGATCATCGAGAAGTCGTCCGGCGAGAAGATCGACATCGGCGAGATCCCGCTCGACGACCGGCCGACCTACGAGATGCTCGCCAAGGGCGACTCGGTCGGGGTCTTCCAGTTCGAGTCCGAGGGCATGCGCAAGGCGATGCGCCAGGTCAACCCGACGGAGTTCGACGACCTGATCGCCCTCGTGGCGCTCTACCGCCCGGGCGCCATGGACCAGATCCCGACGTACGCGGCGGGCAAGCACGACCCCAACACGATCCGCATCCCGGACCCCCGGCTGACGCCGATCATCGGGCCGACCAAGGGCGTCATCCTCTACCAGGAGCAGTCGATGCGGATCGCCCGCGACCTGGCGGGGTTCACGCCGGGGCAGGCGGACGACCTCCGCAAGGCGATCGGCAAGAAGCAGCTCGACAAGATGGCGAAGCTCGAGCCCGCCTTCCGCGAGGGCTGCCTGCAGTCGGGCACCGACGGCGGCGTGGTCGACTGGCTCTGGCAGACGAACCTCAACGCCGCCAACTACTCGTTCAACAAGTCGCACGCGGCGTGCTACGGCCTGGTCTCGTACCGCACGGCCTGGCTCAAGGCCAACTACCCGGCCGAGTACATGGCGGCCCTGCTCTCGTCGGTGATGTCGACGAAGGACAAGGTCCCGTTCTTCCTCAACACGTGCGACGAGATGCGGATCCCGGTGCTGCCGCCGGACGTCAACGAGTCCGACCACGAGTTCACCGTCCACGACGGGGCGATCCGCTTCGGACTCGACGCCGTCAAGGGCGTCGGCCACTCGGCGGTCGAGGCCATCAAGGCCGCGCGCGAGGACGGCCCGTTCGTCTCGCTCTGGGACTTCTGCGAGCGCGTCGACCACAAGTCGGTCAACGGCAAGGCCCTGGACTCGCTGATCCGCTGCGGCGCGTTCACGTCGACCGGCGCGCCCCGCAAGGGCATGCTGGCGATCGTCGACGACGCCCAGCAGGTCGGCAAGAAGGTCCAGCAGGACGCCGCCGCCGGCCAGGGCTCGATCTTCGACTTCGGCGACGACACCGCCGACGGTGGAAGCGATCCCACCCGCCCCGGCAAGGTCTCGACGCACCCGCCGATCCCGACGGTCGAGTTCGACCAGCGCGAGCTGCTGGCGATGGAGAAGGAGGTCATCGGCCTCTTCCTCTCCGCCCACCCGCTCAAGGACGTCCGCGACGCGCTGGCGAAGAAGACCGAGTGCGGCCTCGCCGACCTGCGCTCGCGGCCGCACGACTCGTGGATCCAGGTCGGCGGTATCGTCGCCGACATCCGCCGGATCAACACCCGCAAGGGCGACGTCATGCTGCGCGGGGTGCTGGAGGACACCGACGGGTCGGTCGACATCGTCGTCTTCCCGAAGGGCACCCCGGAGCTCGAGCCGATCCTCCAGCCCGACGCCGTCGTGCTGGTCCGGGGCCGGGTCGACCTCAAGGACGACGAGCGCGCGACGGTCCTCGTCAACTCCGCCAAGGTCTTCGAGCCGACGGAGAAGGAGATGGCCGCGGCCGCCGGCGCCGCCGACGAGCGCCGGGCGGAGCAGGTCGCGGCCGCCGCGCCGACCGAGCTCTTCGTCCGGGTCGACGGGTCCGCGATCCGCGAGTCCGCCCTCGGCCGGCTGAAGCACCTGCTCCAGGACCATCGCGGGGACGCCGCGGTGGTGCTGACGATCAACACGACGTCGGGCCCGCGGACGCTGCGCCTGGGCGCGGACTTCCGGGTCGCCCCGAACGCGACGCTGCAGATGGAGCTCGAGCGCCTCTTCGGCGCCGGAGCGCTGACGGCCGGCGCTCCGCCGGCCGCGGCGGTCGCGGGCGTCGAGGGCACGCCGCAGCCCGTCGCGGCCTGAGGGCGGTCGCCTCGGCCCGGGGCGACCCTCCAACATCCGTCGAGTGGTCTGGTCACCGGTGGACGGTGGCGCCGTACGCGGCCGACGAGACGGGGGAGCGGTGACCCACCGCGCCCTCTGCCTCGGAGCTGGACCATGTCCCCCAACGCCCTTCGTCACCCCGCGCTCGTCGTCAGCGTCGTCGCCGCCCTGGGGACCGCGACCGTCGCGCCGGCGGCGGCCGTCGCCGCGACCCACGACGCGTCCGCGCCGACCTCCGTCGCGAGCCGCGGCCTGCTGGACGGGCTTCTCGGCGGCCTGACGGCGCCGCTGACCACCGTCCTCACGACGCTGACGACGAACCCGACGGCAGTGCTCTCGCCGACGACGATCACGACGCTCCTGACCGAGATCCCGAAGGTCACGGCCGAAACGGTCGGCGGGATCCTCGACGTCCTGACCCCGGCGCAGCTCGCCGCGCTGGTCAGCGACCCGACGACGATCGCCAGCCCCACGGCCCTGACCACCCTGCTCGGCGGCCTCCTCGACACCGTCACGGGCCTGACCCAGGGCGTGACCGCCGGCGGCACCTCGGTGCCGTCCGCGACCGACGTCGGCTCCGTCCTCTCGCAGCTGCAGGCGCTGCTCGCCGGCGGCGTGCCGTCCACGGCGGCCGGCCAGACGGCCCTGGTCGGCATCCTCGACCAGGTCACCGGGCTGCTGGGCCTGCCGGCCGTCAAGGACCTGCCGATCGTCGGCGACCTCCTCACCACCCTGCGCGGCCTCGGCAGCGCGCTCCCCGCACCGCTGTCCACCGCGGTCACCGGCCTCATCGACGCGGTCGCGGGGACCGGCGGCACGGGCACCGGGACCGGGACGGGCACCGGGGGGACCGGGACCGGCACCGGCGTCGACGCCGGAGCGCTGGCGAGCCTGCTCGGTCTGCTGGGTCTCGGCGGCGCGACCGGCGGGACGGGCGCGAGCGGCTCCGGCTCCGCCGCCAAGCCCACGACGTCCACGACCACCGCGGCCAAGAAGGTCGCCCGCGCCCGCATCGTCTCCGTCACGGTCTCCAAGACCCGCAAGCGCGTCGTGCTCCGCGTGAGCTGCCCGGCGACCGCGCCCGCCGCGGGCTGCAAGGTCAAGCCGTCCGTCAAGCTCGGCGGCCGCGCGGTGAAGGTCGCGAAGACGGCGACCGTCCGCCGCGGGGCGACCCGCTCCCTCAAGGCGAAGGTCCCCGCGTCGCTGGCGAAGAAGATCCGCGCCAAGGGCGGCCGGGTCGTCGTCCGCGTGTCGACGACGGGCGCGACGGCCGGCGCCGTCACGAAGACGGTCAAGGTCCGGCGCGCCGCGCGCTGACGCGCGGCGCCGGACACCGGCGCCCGGCTCGGGCCCGGAGGGTGGTGGCGTCCCGGCACGGGCGCCAGGCGGTCGGCGTCCGGTGCGAGCACCGCGGGCGGTGACGGCCCCGCGCGTGCGCCGAGCGGTCCCCGGCCGAAGGACCGGGCCCGTGGATCCTCGAGGCGTCCACCGGTGTCCGCCCCGCCGGTCGGTCATCCGTCGAAGCTGTGTGCGCAAGCACACAAGGACGCGGGGTGTGGCCGACGACACGGGGGAGCGCGGCACCCGCCGCAACACCACCCCGGAGAGAGGTCCCAGATGCCCACGAACGCCCTGCGCCACCCCGCCCTCGTCGTCAGCGTCATCGCCGCGGTCGGGACGGCCACGGTGGCCCCGGCCGCCGTCGCCGCGAGCCACGCCCCGCCAGCCGTCGTCCAGACCCAGGACCTCGGCGGCCTCATCGGCGGCCTGCTGGGCGGCGTGACGACCCTGACGGGCAGCGTCGCCGGACTCGTCGACCAGCTCGTCGCCGGCACGCTGCCGGGGATCCTGCCCGCCAACACGATCCGCACGCTGATCACCACCCTCGTCGGGGCCCCCGTCGCGGCGGTCACCGAGATCCTCGACCTGCTGTCGCCGTCGCAGATCATCCAGATCGTCAGGCAGGGCCCGATCGCCGCGACCTCGCAGCTCCTGCAGGGCGTCCTCTCCACGGTCACGAAGCTCACCAGCGCTTTGGTCGCCGGCGTGGCGCAGCTGCCGCTGGTCGGCGACGCCTACGACCGCCTCAAGGCCATCCTCGAGGGCGGCATCCCGACCGCCGCGGACGCGCTGAAGACCCTCGTCGGGGTGCTCGACGAGCGCGGACTCCACCTCGAACGGGCCGATCCGGTACGCGGACGACGTGATGACGTCGTCGTCGCGGCCCTCGAACCAGAGG
>NZ_JBFAPC010000100.1:0-21433 GCF_040675535.1 Patulibacter sp. NPDC049589
GCAGGATCTTCGACGCCATCTCCTCGACGGTCGCCATCAGCTGGTCGCGCGGCACGACGCGGTTGACGAGGTGCACCTCCTTCGCGCGCTCCGCCGAGATCGGCTCGCCCATCAGCTCGAGCTCCATCGCGATCCCGACGCCGCAGGTGTTGACCAGGCGCACGATGCCGCCGTCCGCGAAGTGCATGCCGCGGCGGACGTGGAAGAAGCCGAACTGCGCGTCGTCGGTGCAGACGCGGATGTCGCAGGCCAGCGCGAGCTCGATGCCGCCGCCGATGACCCAGCCGTTCAGCGCCGCGATGATCGGCTTGTTGATGTGGTGCAGGCCGCGGGTGATGCCGCCCGCGAAGCCCTTGTCCATCACGCTCTTGGCGAGGTCGGGGCCGCGGTCCAGCCAGCCGTCGACGTGGTCGTTGAGGTCCGCGCCGGCGCAGAACGTCTTGTCGCCCGACCCCGTGAGGATGGCGAGGCGGACCTCGTCGTCGTCCCGGAACGCCGTCCAGGCGTCGCGGAGGAGCTCGTCGGTCTCGGTGTCGATGGCGTTGTGCTTCTCGGGGCGGTTGAGGGTGATGTACGCGATCTCGCCGCGCTTCTCGTAGAGGACCTTCGGCATGGAGGCGTGGCCTTTCTTCCCGCGGGGTCCGCGGTCGGTGGGATGGATGGAGCCTCCTCCGCGCGCCGGACGGGCGCGCGGAAGACGGCGGACGGTCAGGCGTAGAGGTCGGAGGCGGTCGCGGCGTACTGCTCCGCGACCTCGCGACGCTTGACCTTGTTGGTCGGCGTCAGTTGCGGTCCGCCCGGGAGCCAGTCGTGGTCCAGGATCGCGAAGCGCTTGATCTGTTCGACGCGGGCGAGCTTCTCGTTTCCCGCGTCGACCGCCGCCTGCACCGCGTCCCGGACCTCGGGGCGCTGGGAGAGGACCGCGAAGTCCTCGTCGGGATCGAGGCCCGCGGAGCGCGCGAAGACGGCGAGGCCGTCGCGGTCGAGGACGACCAGCGCCACGTTGTACGGCCGCCGGTCGCCGATCGCGAACACCTGCGACAGCAGCGGCTGGCCGCCCTTGATCGCCTGCTCGATGTTCGCCGGCGACATGTTCTTGCCGCCGCTGTTGATGATCAGCGCCTTCTTGCGGTCGACGATCGACAGGTACCCGTCGTCGTCGAGCTGTCCGACGTCGCCCGTGAGGAACCGGCCGTCGGCGTCGAACGCCTCCGCGGTCCGCTCCGGGTCCCGGAAGTACCCCGGGGTGATCGTCGGGCCCGTGATCAGGACCTCGCCGTCCTCGCCGAGCTCGAAGACGGCGCCCGCGAGCGGCTTGCCCGCGGTGCCCAGGCGGATGTCGTCCGGCGGGCTGCAGCTGACGATGATCGCCTCCGACGAGCCGTAGAACTCGTTGATCGGCAGACCGAGCGCGGTGATCTCCTCGAGCATGCCGAGCGAGCTCGGCGCGCCGGCGACGGCGAGGAAGTGCGCCTGCTCGAGGCCCGTGAGCGCGGCGAGCGGCTTCAGGGTCTCTAGGTCGGCGGCGTCGCGATCGTCGGCGGCCATCCAGCTCCCACCCTCCCGGACCACGACCAGGCGCCGCTGCCATGCGGCCTCTAGCGCCTCGCGGTCCGGGGACTCGCTGACGAAGCGGTGGATGCCGGCGATCAGCTTCTCGTAGATCCGCGGGACGCCGAAGAAGCGGGTCGGCCGGACGGCGTGCAGCGCGGGCCCGAGCTTCGTCAGGTCGGCGAGCGACGTCACCTCGTAGCCGTACACGAACGCCGCGTAGTGCCCGAAGATCCGCTCGGCGATGTGCGCCATCGGCAGGTAGGCGATCGCCCGGTCCTCGGCGCCGGTGTCGAAGCGCTGCCGGATCGAGTCCAGGCAGTCCATCATCCCGCCGTGCCGGAACTGCACGCCCTTCGGAGGGCCGGTGGTGCCCGAGGTGTAGACGAGCGTGCCGATGTCCTCGCGGGTCGTCGCGGCCACCGCGGCGGACACGTCGAAGTCCGCGGGGGAGCGCGCCTCGAGGTCCGCGAGCGACAGCTCGCCGTCCTGTGCCGCGGTGGCCTCGACGACGACGATCCGCTCGACGGTGCTGCCGGCCGCGACCTCACGGGCCTTCTCGACGAGCGACGCGTCGGTGAACAGCACGCGCGGGGCGGCGTTGTCGACGATCTCGCGCAGCTGCTCGACCGCAGAGGTCACGTAGAGCGAGAACGGGATCGCGCCGAGCAGCAGGGCGCCGATGTCGACGATGTTGAACTCGACGCGGGTGCCGAGCAGGATCCCGACGCGGTCGCCGCGCTCGATCCCGAGGGACTCGAGACCGCCGGCGACGGCGACGCCGCGGTCGTGCCACGCGCGCCAGGTCAGGACCTCGTCGGTGCCGAAGGCCCGCAGCGCGGGCGCGTCGGGCGCGTCCAGCGCCTTGGCGACGAACGCAGCGGACAGCGACGGCAGCGCGAGCGCGCGGTCGATGGCGGTCGACTCGGTGGTGCTCATCGGACCACCTCCGCGCCGGGCAGCAGGTGGATGTTGCGCTCGGCGGTCTCGGCGGCCTGCTCGACGAACTCGAGGACCGCGGTCCGGCGGTCGCGGCGCCGGCGGGCGACGGCGATGGTGGAGGGCTCGGCGCCGCGCAGCCCGATGCAGCGTGTCGTCGGGTTCGGGGCGATCCGGCGCATCGCGTCGGGCACCGTGATCACGGTGGCACCGTCCGCGACCGACTGGCGCATCGCGCGCAGGCTCGTCGCCGGGGCCGCGTCCGCGCGGTTGTTGGATCGCCCGCGCACGTCGTCGAGCTGCCAGAATGGCGCCCAGTCGGCGGGCGCCTGCAACGGGACCGTCGGATCGACGAGCACGTCGCCCACGTCCACCGACTCCTGGTCGGCCAGCTCGTGCGTCAGCCCGACGAGCAACGCCCGGGGCTCGGCGGCGATCGGCGTGACCTCGAGGTCCGGGTGCTCGAGCGGCCCCCGGACGATCGCCACGTCCAGCGTGCCGTCGAGGATCGGGCTGGTCTGGTCGCAGAACGAGATCGCCTCCACGGCGACGTCGAGCTCGGAGTGCGCGTCTCCGAAGAGCCGGAGGATCGGCGTGGTCAGCTCGCCGGCGCAGAGCGGGCCGGCTCCGACGCGCAGCAGCGTGCCGCGCACCGCGTGGCCGCGCATCGCGTCGCGGGCCTCGTCGGCGGAGCGCAGGACGGTCTGGGCCAGCGCCACGAACTCGACGCCGGCGTCCGTCAGCTCGACGCCCAGGGCGCTGCGGTTGAACAGCTCGACGCCGAGTTCCTGCTCGAGCTGGCGGAGCGCGCGCGACACGGCGGGCTGCGCCACGAAGAGCGCGCGCGAGGCGCGACGGAAGCCCTGCTCCTCGACCACGGCGAGGAAGTACCTCAGCTGTCGGAGATCCACTGCCGCAGTAGACCTGGAGCGTACGGAGGATGCAAGGGTGATTCCCTTTCGGCATCCCCCCGGGGACCAGGGCGGGGCGGCCGTGCGGCGGCCGCGCGCCGCGCGGCGCACGCGGCGCCGTGCGGCGGCCTGTGCACCGCGGGTCCGCGGGTGGCCGCCGGCCACCGGGGTCGGGCCGGCCCCGGTCAGGCGCGAGCCGTCCGGGGCGCAGACGGTGCCGCCGTCACTTGACACGGAGCACCGCCTTCAGGGTGGTTCCGGCCTCGGCGTCGGCGACGGCCTGGTTGATGTCCTGGAAGTCGTAGACCTTGATCAGGCGGTCGTACGGGAACCGCCCGTCCTTGTAGAGCTGCGCCAGGCGCGGGATGAACTCGTCCGGGACGCTGTCGCCCTCCACGACGCCGACGACGGTGCGGCCGGGGATCAGCAGCGCCGTCATGTCGACGGTGACGTTCGTGCCGGCCGGCCCGAGGCCGAGGATCGCGCAGGTGCCCAGCGGCGCCAGGGCGTTGATCGCCTGGGTCGCGACCTGCTCGACCGCGGTGGTCTCGACGGCGAAGTCGGCGCCCGCGCCGGTGATGCCCTGGATCGCGACGACGACGTCGTCGACCTCGTCCGGGTTGACGGTGTGGGTCGCGCCGAGCTCGAGGGCGAGCTCGAGGCGACCGGGGTTCAGGTCGACCGCGACGATCGGCGAGGCGCCCGCGACCTTCGCGGCCATGATCGCCGAGAGCCCGACGGCCCCGACGCCGAAGACGGCGATGCTCTGCCCCTCCCGCGGCTGCAGCTTGTTCAGCACCGTGCCGGCGCCGGTCTGGATGCCGCAGCCGAGGGGTCCCGCGATCAGCAGGTCGTCGTCGTCCGCGAGCTTGACGGTGTTCAGCTCGGTCGCGATGGCGTACGTGGCGAACGAGGACTGCGAGAAGAAGAAGCCGTTCACGCCGTGCAGGGCGTTGGTACCGTCGGGCCGGCCGCCGGACACGTTCCGCGGCGCGAACTCGTAGCAGTAGGCGGGACGGTCGGCCGAGCACGTCGGGCATGCGCCGCAGAAGCCGTAGGTCAACGCGACCCGGTCGCCGGCCTTGACCTTCGTGACGCCCTCGCCGACGGACTCGACGATCCCCGAGCCCTCGTGGCCGAGCACCAGCGGCAGGGGGACGGGCATCCACTGGTGCTGGATGGCGATGTCGGTGTGGCACACGCCGACGGCGTGGATCTCGACGCGGACCTCGCCCGGTCCCGGATCGTCGAGCTCGACGTCCTCGATGAGGAAGGGTCCGTCGGTCTCGCGGATGACGGCTGCCTGGATCTGCACTTGGGGCTCTTCTCTCGTCCGGGTGGGCACGGCCCGAGCACCGGGCCGTCGCGTCCGACCCTGCCCGCGTTCCGAGCCCCGGGTGATGCGGAAACGCGATCACCGGGTCGTCGGGTCGGCGGAGTCGACAGCGCGGGGGACCCGATGCGTTTTCGGGATCACCCGGGCCCTCGCGGCACGGCTTAATGGCGTCAAAGCAGGTCACGAGGAGTCCACATGAGCGTCAGCCCCAGCCCCGTCCCCACCGACATCGAGACCTTCGCGTTCTGGGAACGTCCGCGCGACGAGCGGCAGGCGGGGTTCCGGTGGCTGCGGGACAACGATCCGGTCTCCTGGCACCCGCCGGCGGAGTCGCTCCTGTTGCCGCCCGAGCTCAACAAGGTCGGCTTCTGGGCGGTGACGCGCCACGCCGACGTCGTCGAGGCGTCGCGCAGCAAGAACTTCCAGAGCGGCAAGGGCGTGTTCATGGAGGACATGCCGATCGAGGTCATCAAGGGCGCGCTCTCCTTCCTCGTCGAGGACCCGCCCCGGCACACCGAGCTCCGCGGCATCGTGCAGTCCGCGTTCAGCCCGGCGCGCGTGAAGAAGATCGAGGGCTGGATCCGCCAGCACGCCCACGACGTCGTCGCCGGAATCGCGCCGGACGGCAAGGCGGACATGGTCCCGCAGCTCGCCAAGGTGCTGCCGGGCCTGATCTTCGCCCACTACGTCGGGGTCACCGACGACGAGATGCGCGACAAGACCGTCCACGCCGCCGACATGCTCGGCTCGTGGAACGACCCCGAGTACACGAAGACGATGGCGCCGATCGAGGTCTTCGGGCACGCGGCGCAGACGCTCGCCGGCGTCGCGATGGAGCTCGCCGCGCTGCGCCGCCAGGAGCCGGGGGACGACGTCGTCACCTGGCTGACGCAGACGACGTTCGAAGGTGAGGAGATGTCCGACATGGACATCGCGTCGTTCTTCGTGATGCTCTCGGGCGCTTCGAACGACACGACCGGCCACGCGATCGCGCACTCGCTGATCGAGCTGCAGCGCCACCCCGACCAGCAGGCCTGGCTGCTCGAGGACTTCGAGGGCCGGATCGACAACGCGGTCGAGGAGCTCCTGCGCTGGCGCGCGCCGATCCTCCACTTCCGCCGCACGGCGCTCGCCGACTACGAGCTGAACGGGGCCGAGATCAAGGCCGGCGACAAGGTGGTCCTCTGGTACGACTCCGCCAACTTCGACGAGGCGGTCTTCGACGACCCGTTCACCCTCGACCTGTCGCGGAAGCCGAACAAGCACCTCGCCTTCGGCGGCGGCGGCCTGCACTTCTGCCTCGGCAACGCGCTGGGTCGCCAGCTCCTGAAGTGCGCGCTGCGCGAGGTCTACACGCAGCTGCCGGACTTCCAGCTGGAGGAGCCGCAGGAGGGCTTCTCGAACCTGTTCAACAGCATGCGCCACCTGCCGGCCCGCTGGACGCCGGCGGCCTGAGGACGGACGGGCTCGCGACCATGTCGTCCATCACGCGGGTCCCGTCTCCCGCGGGCCCCTCCGCAGCGGCGTCGCTCCCCGCGGCGTTCCTGGCGCAGGCCGCCGCCGGCCCCGATCGGGTCGCCCTGCGCACGCTGGGCACCGGGTCGCACCTCACGTTCGGTGCGTGGGCCGAGCGCTCACGCCGCGTGGCCGGCGGACTCGCCGCGCTCGGCGTGGCGCGAGGCGACCACGTCGCGCTGCTGCTCACCACCTGCGTCGACTTCTACGTCGTCGACATGGGAGCGCTGCTGCTCGGCGCCGTGCCGTTCTCCCTGTACCCGACGTCGCCGGTGGAGCAGCTCGTCGGCATCGCCGCGAACGCGGAACCGCGGGTGCTGATCACGGAGGCCTCGCTGGCGGGGCGTGCGCGGGAGGTGGCAGCGGCGAGCCCGTCGATCGAGCGCGTCGTGGTCGTCGAGGCGACGGCGGCGGAGCCCGGGGAGCTGTCGCTCGACGAGCTCGAGGACGGCTGCGCCTCGGACTTCGACGTCGTCGCCGCGGTGGCCGGCACCTCCCGCGACGACACCTGCACGCTCGTTTACACGTCCGGGACCACCGGGCCGCCGAAGGGCGTGCGCTTCCGCCACGGCGCGATGCTCGACAACCTCGCGGGGATGGAGCAGCGGTTCCCCGTCTCGGGCGACGACCGAGCGATCTCGTACCTGCCGATGGCGCACATCGGCGAGCGGATCTTCGGGCTCTACGCCGCGTTCATCTACGGCTACGAGGTGACGCCGCTCGCCGACATGTCGCAGCTCGGGGCGGTCCTGCAGCAGGTGCGGCCCACGCGCTTCTTCGGCGTGCCGCGGATCTTCGAGAAGCTCCTCGCCGGCGTGCACCGCCACGTGGCCGAGTCGCCCGACCGGGACGCCTACCGCGCCGCATTGGCGCGGCGCGTCGCCCGCGTGCGCGCGGAGCAGGCGGGGACCCCGCCGCCGGCCGGCGACGACGAGGCCGATCGCGCCGTCCTCCGGCCCCTCGCGGCGCTCACCGGCCTCGAGCAGGCCCGCTTCGTGGCCGTGGCGACCGCGCCCAGCTCCCCGGAGATGCTCGAGGAGCTCACGGCCATCGGGCTTCCGGTCAACGAGTTCTACGGGGCGTCGGAGGCGATCATCATCAGCTGCAGCCCGCCCGATCGGGTGCGCTTCGGCACCGTCGGCACGCCGCTGCCGGGCGTCGGCCTGCGGCTCGCCGACGACGGCGAGATCCTCCTCAGCGGCGGCGCGATCACGCCCGGGTACCACCGCGACCCGGTGCGCACCGCAGAGGCGTTCGACGCCGACGGCTGGTTCCGCACCGGCGACGTCGGCGCGTTCGACGAGGAGGGCTACCTGCGGATCGTCGACCGCAAGAAGGTCATGATCATCAACGCGTCGGGGAAGAACATGTCCCCGACGAACATCGAGCAGGCGATCAAGGGCGGCCAGCCGCTGATCTCGCAGGTCGTCGCGATCGGCGACCGCCGGCCCTACGTCGTCGCGCTCGTCGTCCTGGACCGCGACGGGGTCGCCGGGTTCGCCCACGAGCACGGGCTGGGAGACCTGGACTTCGCCGCGCTGACCGCGCACCCGGCGGTGCGCGACGCCGTCGACGCCGCGGTGCAGGCGGGCAACGCCCGGCTCGCACGCCCGGAGCAGGTCAAGCGTCACGCGATCCTGGACCACGACTGGATGCCCGGGGGCGACGAGCTGACGCCGACGGCGAAGCTCAAGCGCCCGCAGATCGTCGCTCGGTACGGCGAGACGATCGACGATCTCTATGCCTGACTCGCCGGCGGTCCTGGCCCCTCCGCGGGTCGTCCTGGAGGTCGAGGGCGGCGTGGCGCACGTGGTGCTGGCGCACCCGGAGCGCCGCAACGGCATCGACCTGCGGGCGGCGAGCGAGCTGCGGGACGCCCTGATCGGCTGCGCGACGCCCGGGGTCCGGGCCGTCCTGATCCGCGCCGAGGGCGAGCACTTCTCCGTCGGCGGGGACCTCGGGGCGCTCGGCGCCGACCCGGAGCGGCTGGGCGAGACGGTCGCCGAGCTCCTGCCCGTCGTCCAGGACGCGGTCGCCCGGGTCGCGGAGCTCGAGGTGCCCGTCGTCTGCGCCGCGCGTGGTGCCGCGGCCGGGGCCGCGCTCGGCCTGCTCTGGGGCGCGGACGAGGTCGTCGTCGGAGACGACCTGCGCCTCGCCACGGGCTTCGCGGCGGCCGGCCTGAGCGGTGACGGCGGGAGCTCCTGGCACCTGCCCCTCCTCTGCGGCCTGCGCCGGTCGCAGCGCCTGCTGATGGGGAACGAGCGGATCGGTGCGGCCGAGGCCCTGGAGTGGGGCCTCGTCACCGCGGTGGTCCCCGCCGCCGACGTCGAGGCCGAGGGCCGCGCACGGGCCGCGGCGCTGGCGGCGGGCCCGACGGTCGCGCTCGGGCGGATGCGGGCGCTGCTGCGCGCGGGCTCCCCGACGCTGCGCGAGCACCTCGCCGCCGAGTCCGAGGGCATCCTCGCGTGCGCCGCGACGTCCGACCTGCCGGCGGCCCTGGCGGCGTTCGCGGCCCGCCGCACGCCCGTCTTCGAGGGCCGCTGATGCCCACCACCAACGCCCGGGCGACACCGTCCCGGCGTCCACCACGAGGCCATACATGATCCCACCGAGCACCACGACGACCGACACCCCCGGACCCGGAGTCGTCCTGCTCGGCGGCACCGCCGGCGTCGGCCTCGAGGCCGCGTGCCGATTCGCGGAGGACGGCGCGCGGGGCATCGCGCTGCTCGGCCGCGACCCGGGCCGCGGGGCCGCGGCCCGCGAGGCCGTCCTCGCGCGCGCGCCCGGGACGGAGGTCGTCGTCGTCCCCGTCGACGCGACCGATCACGCCGCGGTGCAGGCCGCCGCACGCACGGCCGAGGAGGCCCTCGGCGGCGTCGACGTCCTCGTCACGTCCGTCGGCCCGTCGAAGCCGCCGCGGCTGCTGCACACGATCCCCTCGGACGATTTCCGGCCGACGCTCGACGGGCTGATCCTCCCGCCGCTGCTGATGATGCAGGCGCTCCTGCCGGGGATGCGCGCCCGGGGCTCCGGCTCGGTCGTCAACGTCGCCTCCGACGCCGCCAAGACCGCGACCCCGGGCGAGACGCTGATCGGCGCGGCCATGGCGGCGATCCTGATGTTCTCCCGCGCCGCCGCGCTCGAGGTCAAGCGCGAGGGGGTGCGGATCAACGTCGTCACGCCGTCGCTGATCGCGAACACCCCCGGCGCCGCGCTGATCGCGGACGACCCGTTCAGCGCCCGCATGTTCGAGAAGGCCGCGAAGCTCGCGCACCTCGGCGTCGCCGAGCCCGAGGACCTGGCCGACGCGATCCTCTTCCTCGCCGGACCCGCATCTCGGCGGATCACCGGGCAGGCGCTCAGCGTGAACGGCGGGATCTCGGTCGGATGAGCGCCGGGCGGATCCGGCCGGCGTGCCCGGCTCCGCGGGGCGCGCGATGAGCACCCGGGCCGTCGCGGGGGTCCGCCGCGGCTTTGTCGGCGCACGTCGGGGCCGCGCTGCCCCGGGGGCGACGGGCCTGCTCGGGAACGCCGGCGAGCCCCCGGTCGACGAGCTCCCGGGCGCCGACGAGCGACCGGACGACGAGCTCCCGAGCGCCGACGAGCGACCGGAACCGGACGAGCCCGTGGACCCGCGAGCGATCGATGAGACGGTCCGGGCGCTCGCGCGGGAGCGGGCCGACGCCCGGTCGATGCGCCGGACGCTGCCCGAGTCGCTCCGCGCGCAGGTCGGCGAGGCGCTGCGGACGGTCCAGGCCGCGATGCAGGGGTCCGAGGACGTCGCCCGGTGGGCCGCCTGCCACGGTCGGCTGCTCGACGAACGGCGGGCGATCGACGCCCACGACGCCGCGGTCCGCGTCGAGGTCCGCCAGGCCGTCCGCGACGCCGCCGCGGAGCTGCGGGCGTCGGGGTCGGCGGCGACGATCGCGGCGCGGGCCGCGCGGATCGGCTGCCACGCAGGCGGCTTCAGCCGCGTGCTGGTCTCCGCCGTCCACGGCTCGCGGTGGCTGCCGCTGGCCGCCCACTCCGACGCCGCGATCGACCCGGACCCGGAGGCGCTGCAGGCGTTCGTCGCGGGCGGCGAGGCGATCCCCCTCGGCAACCATCTGGCCGAGACGGACCTCGTCCGGCGCCGTACCTCGTTCCGGTCTCCGGGCGTCCTGCTCGGCCGGCGGCGCCGGCCGCCGGCCGCCGCCGATGTCGCCGGCCACGTCGCTGCGCCGATCGTCCTCGGGGACGAGGTCGTCGGCATCGTCCACGCCGATCGCGCCGGGCAGCGCCGCGGGGTGACGGAGGACGACCGCATCCTGCTCGCCGCGTTCGCACGGGTCGTCGCCCAGGACATCGACCGGGTCTCGGCCCAGGAGCTGCTCGACCGGCGGACCCGGCGCCTGGAGATCGCGCTCGAGCGGGCGCGCGGCGAGCTCCGGCAGGCGCGGGCCCCCGCTTTCGACCGCGCGCCGCGGCTCGCCGACGTCGGCCGCCCCGGGGACCGTGGGTCGGCCCCGGCGGGCCGCGACGTGCTGCTGACCGCGCGGGAGCGCGAGATCATCGAGTTGGTCGCGCAGGGCGCGACCAACAGCGTGGTCGCCCAGCGACTGACGGTCTCGGAGGAGACCGTCAAGAGCCACATGCGGACCATCCTGCGCAAGCTCCACGTCAAGAGCCGGAGCGCGGCCGTCGCGCGGTTCCGCCGGATCGCTCAGGACCTCGATGAGTGAGCGCAGCGTCCCCCACCTGACCGCGGCGGCGAGCCGGCTGCGCACGGACGCGGCCCTCGTCGGCGTGGCGCCCGGGCGCGGCGCGACGGAGCCGATCGACGACCTCGAGGCCGCGGCCTCGTCGGTGCTGCGGACGGTCGAGCGTGTGAGCGGCGCCCTCGCGGGGCCGTCCGGCGGGGGCGCGCGACCGGCGCTGGTCGACGTGCTGGTGCGCGGGGAGCGACTCGAGGAACGTCTGCTCCGCGCAA
Source organism: Patulibacter sp. NPDC049589 (assembly GCF_040675535.1). NCBI lineage: Bacteria > Bacillati > Actinomycetota > Thermoleophilia > Solirubrobacterales > Patulibacteraceae > Patulibacter > Patulibacter sp. NPDC049589. The sequence goes on from NZ_JBFAPC010000100.1 coordinate 11,225, forward strand.
TCCGCGGCGACGGGGCGCGCCGCTACGAGGACCTCGACCTCGGCAAGTCCGAGCTCGACCGGTGCCGGGACGTCCAGGAGCTCGTCGACCGGGTCTGCGCGATCGCGCTGCAGGCCTGCGGCGCGGTGCGGGCGGTCGTGGGCCTCGTCCACCACGAGGGGTGGACGGGCCTGCGCTCCGCGGCGGCCGACGGCGCGGGTCCGGCGCCGGAGGTCCCGCCCGACGCCCTCCCGCTGGCCGGGCTCGCGCCGGAACTCGGGGCCATCGCCACGGGACGCCCGGCACCCGCGGCGGGGAGGCCGGACGGCCTCCCTGCGCCGACGGCCGAGCCGTGCGCGGTCGTGCCGCTGCAGGTCGAGGGCCGCGTCCGCGCCCTGCTGCATCTGGTCTACGCCCACCAACCCCTCTCGGCGGACGACCTGGGGCGCGCCGAGGACTTCGGCCGCTCGGTCGACCATGTCTACGAGGTGCTCGACCTGCGGGACCGGCTCGACGCCCTCACGGAGACGACCGTGCGGCTGCGCGCGACGGTCGGCTCCATCGCCGTCGACGACGAGCCGCCTCGCGCGCTCGCGCCCTGGTCGTCGGCCTCGGCGTCGGCTCACCGTCGGTCCGGCTCGTCGCCGGCGACGGACGCGTCGAGAGCCGGCCTGACCCCGCGGCAGCGGCAGACGCTCGAGCTGATGCTGCTCGGGCTCTCCAACGCACAGATCGCGGAGCGGCTCGTGGTCGGCATCCCCACCGTCAAGAGCCACGTCACGGCGATCCTGCGGGCGGCCGGGGCGACCAACCGCGCCGAGGCGATCGGGCGGTTCCTCTCGAGCTCCGACGCCCCATGAGGCCAGGGAGTTCGACCATCCAGGGCCTCATACCCCTCGATGGGATGAGGCACGGTCGGCAAATGGTCGAGAGAGTGACGACCGACACACCGGCCGATCGGTCGAGGTCCATTGCGAACACACGCGACCGAGGGGCGAGCGAATGGAAATCCGACCACTGAGCGCAGAGCCGCAGGCGCTCATCCCCTTGGACGGACGGCTCGCCGCCACCGCCGAGCGCGTGCGCGAGCTCGGCGAGGCGACCCGTCTGGTCGTGTCGCTGGAGGCCGAGCCCGCGCACGGCCGGCCGGAGCTGACACGGCTGCTGGACGAGGAGCTGACCGCCATCGCGACGCACCTCGGCGAGCACGTCTCGAGGCGCCCCTACGACCCCACCTCCACCGGGGGGATCGCCGGGCTGCTCGGCGACATCGGCACGTTGCAGGGACAGCTGCGGCGGCACGCGCTCGAGCACCCCTACCGCGCGCTGGACCGCATCCGCACGTCGCTGGACGAGCTGGGCGACACGGCGACGTCCGCCGAGCTCGTCGAAATGGCCGCCGTGGAGCTGTGCCGCGCCTGCGGGTTCGACCGGGCGATGGTCTCCCGGGTCCAGGGCTCGACCTGGGTCCCGCACCGCCTGCACGTCGAGAACGAGCCGAAGCACCCGGTGAACCTGGCGCTCAGGGACTTCGCCCGCGACGCCCGCGTCCCCCTGACCACGTCGATGGTCGAGACCGGGCTGGTCCGTCGCCGGGCCCCGGCCCTCGTCCCGGACGCCCAGCAGGACGAGCGATCCCACAACCCGGTCGTCGCCGCGTCGCTGACGCGGTCCTACGTCGTCGCGCCGGTCGTCGCGGGCGGCACGGTGATCGGGCTGCTCCACGCGGACACGTTCTCCTCGGGGCGCCCGCTCGCTGGGCTCGACCGCGACGGGATGGAGTACTTCGCCGACGGGTTCGGCTTGCTGTTCGAGCGCTCCGTGCACGTCGAGCGCCTGGCGCGGGGGACCCGGCGGACGCGGTCCGCGTTGGCCGGCGTGGGCGACGTCACCCGCGACCTGGCGCAGCGTCCCGTGGCGCTGGGGTCCGCCGGGAGGTCGCCGGGCGGCGCGTCGACGGCGGAGGACCCCGCCGTCGACGACGCGCTGACGCGGCGGGAGCGCGAGGTCCTCTCGCTCCTGGCGGCCGGCGCGACGAACGAGCAGATCGCGGCGGAGCTCGTGATCGCCAAGAGCACCGTCAAGTCGCACGTCAAGCACATCATGCGCAAGCTCGGTGCGGGCAACCGCGCCGAGGCCGTCGCGCGGTTCCTGGGTCGCGCGGGAGCGGGGCAGGTGGCGGCGGCATGACCGTCACCGCCTCGCGAGTGCCGGAGCCCCGGTCGCTCGCGGCGGCGGGGAGGCCGTCCGGGCGGGTGCGGCGGGACCACGAGATCCTGGGCCGGCTGCGGCAGATCAGGGCGCTGATGGTCCCGGCCCTCGCCGCGTGCGCCGTCCCGCCGCCGGTCCCGCTCGACGGCACGCGGTCGGCGGCCGGCGTCGCCGAGGAGCTCACGCGCGCGTGCGTCGGGGGGCTGTCGCACCCGGCGGCCATGATGCCCGGGGGCCACGCGGACCTCGGGGCCCTGATCGCCGAGCTCCACGAGCTCGCGGCCGAGATCCACGCGCACGACCGGGAGCGACGGGATCTGCGGATGGCCTCGTGCACGGCCGCGCTGCACCACCTCCGGTCGCTGTCGTCGCACGACCTGGCCGACGCCGCGTGCGCCGAGCTCGCCGTCCGCCTGGAGCTGCGCCGCGTCTCGATCCTGCGCGACGACGACGGGACCTGGGTCCCGTGGGCGACCCACGCCGCCGGCGTGGCGCCGGCCGGGCGACGCGCCGACGACGCGCACGACCGGGATCTCCTGCGCCACGACCTCGGGGACGGACCCGGCGTGCTGGTGGCGCCGATCCGCGTGCGGGGCCGGCTCCTCGGCCTCCTCCACGTGGAGCCCCACGCCGGCGGCGAAGTCGACGACGAGCTGCTCGCCGTCGTCGCCGACGGCTTCGGCCGCATCTACGACCGCGCCGCGGAGCACGACCGGCTGCGCGCGCAGCGCGAGCGGATCCGGCGGGTCATCGCGGACGTCGAGGCGGTGGTCGGCCCGCTGACCGATACCGACCCGGGGATCGGGGCCTACCCGTGGGAGGTCGCCGCGCCCGCGGCGTCGGAGCCGTCGACCGCGGACGCCGACTCCCGGCTCGCGTCGCTGACGCCGCGGCAGCGCGAGATCCTGCGGATGATGCTCGGCGGCGCCTCCAACGGGGCGATCGGGACCCGGCTGGGGATCACCGAGGGCACCGTCAAGTCGCACGTCAAGCGGGTCCTCCGCAAGCTCGGGGTCGTCAACCGCTCCCAGGCGATCGCGACGTTCCTGCCCGTCCTGGGCGCCGAGTCGCGCTGAGGCCGCCCCCGCTCCGGCGGGGGTCCTCCACCGCCCGCGGGCATCGCGGGCGGCCCCTCGCGCCCCGGTCCTGCGGGGCGCACCGGCCGGCCCGCCCGGATCGGCGCGACGGCCCCGCCCCGATCCGGGCGGGCGGCCCGAGAACCGCTACCTCCTAGGGGGGGTATCGGGCCTCCAAGGGTGGTGGTCGGCCCGCGGCGGGGGAGCTGCGGGCCGTGCGCCTCCTCCGTCGACGCCGGCGCGCCCAGCGCGTCGAAGTCCGGTCACAGGGGGGAGGAATGCCTGCCGCCTGGGGGATGGACATCCCGAAATGCGCACGAAACTCGCCCTTGTGCGTGGCGTAGGTACCCGGCACCGAGGGGGATGGAGACTGGCCGCCGGGAGGATGGTCATCCCCCCGACCTCACCGTACGGTCTTCGCCAGTGGGGAACGCGTCACACGACTCGTTTCACAACCAGAGGAACAGGCACATGAAGATCTTGGACGGAGGGGCCTGATGGCTACCCAGACGGGCCTCGGGCCCGCCACACTGCGGGAGCGCGGCACCCTCCCGGGCGGCCTCCGCGAGGCCCCCAAGCCCCCGAAGGGCCTGACCGGCCCCTTGGGCTGGGTCGAGCAGCTGACCGGCATGACGCTGCTGACCCTGCAGGTGATGAAGGCCGCCATCTCGCCGCCCTACAACTGGGGCGGGGAGTTCATCGAGCAGTGCTGGCTCGTCACGAAGCGGGCGTTCATCCCGCTGCTGTTCTGCACGCTGGTGTTCTCGTACGGCGCGCCGGGCGTGTCGGGCGGCTCGATCCTGTCGACGCTCGCCACCACCGACCGCCTCGGCGCGTTCGCCGTGATGGCCTCGGTCCGCGAGCTCGCGACCTGGATCAACGGCATGGTCGTCGCCGGCGTCGCCGGCACCGCGATCTGCGCCGACCTCGGCGCCCGCAAGGTGCGCGACGAGCTCGACGCGCTGGCGGTCCTCGGTACGGACCTGGTGAAGGTCCTCCTCGTCCCGCGCTTCATCGCGCTGGGCGTGATGACGGTGATCTTCAACTACTGGAACACGGCGATCTCGCTCGTGGGCCAGCTGATCGCGGACATCGCGGTCTGGAACGAGACCTCCGCCGGCTACGTGTCGACGTTCGCGTCGAACTTCACGATCGCCGAGGTCGTCTTCAACACGCTGAAGGTCCTCACATTCGGCTTCATCATCGCCGTGGTGTGTTGCTACAAGGGCATGAACGCGAAGGGTGGTGCGGCTGGTGTTGGTAGGGCCGTCAACCAGGCCGTCGTCGTCTCCTTCTGTGCCGTCTATGTCTACAACTATCTCCTGAATTCACTGCTGCTCGGTGCATTCCCGGAGACGGCCACACTTCGTTAGGGGGGAGAGACACCATGGAAGCAACGAACACCTCTCCGTATGAGCCCGCCGGGGGCCGCAAGAGCGCCCCGACGGGGCTCGAGCGGTTCGCCAACGGGTTCGTCGACCCGGTGCGCAACATCCTGGTCGAGGCCGGACAGATCGGCGCCTTCGCGGGCCGCTCGTTCCTCGAGCTCCGCGGGACGCTGCGCTACTCCGCCGAGATGATGCGGCAGGTCGCCCTGCTCATCACCGGCTCGGCGATGGTCCTGTGGGCCATGCAGTTCACCTTCGGGCTGACCTGCGGCAACGAGTCCGTCTACGTGCTCCGCGGCTACGGCGCGTCGTCGTACGCCGGCGTGTTCTCCGCGATCTGCCCCGTGCGCGAGGCGACGCCGTTCATGTTCGCCTACATGGTCGGGGCGAAGATCGGCTGCGGCTACGTCGCCGAGATCGGCTCGATGCGGATCAACGAGGAGATCGACGCGATGGAGAGCCTCGGGATCAACCCGATGCGCTACCTCGTCGGGACGCGTCTGCTCGCGAACATCCTGGTCTCGCTGCCGATCTTCATCGTCGGCCTGGTCCTCTTCTACCTGGGCGAGGTCTTCGTGATCCTCTTCCAGATCGGGGAGATCTCCCGGGGTGCGTGGGAGTCGGTCCACTGGGCGTTCACGGACGCCCCGTCGATCCTCTTCAGCTACACGAAGACGCTCGTGATGTGGGTCGCGATCGTGATCGCCGCCATGTACTACGGCTTCAACGCCAAGGGCGGTCCGGTCGGCGTGGGCGAGGCGACCGCCCGATCCATGGTCGTCGCCCTGATGTTGACGATGGTCCTGAACGAAGGATTCACGTTCTTCTTCTGGGGCGCCGATTCCAAGCTGCCTGTCGGAGGCTGAACCCAAGTGCCTGATCAGGACGAGGGGCGTACGCCCCTGCGCAAGTTGGGTCCGAGCCGCAAGGCTCGGGCCCCCCGGCGGCGGGGTTCCAACCCCGCCGTCCGGACCGGGCGTTGGGTCACGGGTCACCCGTGGTCCATCGTCGCGGCCGCCGCTTCGGTGTGGTTCGTGATCTGGGTCATCGGTACCCGGTCAGAGCCCCACCACATCAAGGTCGCGTTCCCAACGGCCTTCAACCTCAAGTCCGGACTCGACGTCCAGGTCGACGGCCTGGACGCCGGCAAGATCTCCAAGGTCGAGTACAAGGACGGTCGCTCGATCGTCGAGCTCGGCATCTCGGACGACTACTGGCCGCTGCCGAAGGGCACGACCGCCAGCACGCGCTACGGCACCACCATCGGTTCCGGTACGCGTCGCGTCGACCTGAAGCTCGGGCCGACGAACGCGGGATCGATCCCCGAGGACGGCATCATCGCCGCCAAGGACACCCGCCCGGCCGTCGACGTCGACGCCGTGCTGAACACCGCGAGCGCGGCGACCCGCCGTGACGCGACCAACCTCACGAGTCGCATCGAGCAGGCCACGGAGGGCACCGAGTCCGAGGCGAACGCGAGCCTCGCGGCGTCCGGCCAGGGCCTCAAGGACATCGACGGCTTCCTCAAGGACCTCGGCAGCGACGGCGTCGCGCTGAGCGGCCTGATCACCAACACCGACCGGCTCACCCAGACCCTCGCGTCCCGGGCCCCCGCGGTCAGCGACCTCGTCACGGTCTCCGCCCGCACGTTCGAGGCGTTCGCGTCCCGCACGTCGGAGCTGCAGCAGACGCTCGACGGCGTGCAGCCGGCGATGAGCGAGGCGCGCACGACGCTCGCCCGCGTGGACGGCAGCCTCGGCGGCCTCACGCAGCTCGTCGACGACATCCGGCCCGGTGCCAAGCGCCTCAAGCCGCTCGCCAAGGCCGCCACGCCGGCCCTGCGCAACCTCTCGAGCATCGTCCCCACGGCGCTGTCGACGGTCCGGACGACGACGAAGGTCGCGCCGGAGCTCAACACGCTGCTGACGAACGGTCAGCCGTTCCTGCAGAAGACCAGCCGGGTCCTCAAGGAGCTCACCCCGATGGTCCACTGCGTCGCGCCGTACGCGCCCGAGCTCGGCGGCGCCCTCGTCGCCCAGACGGGCGGCTACCAGGAGTACTTCCTGGCGACCGACGACAACCCCGCGTTCGCCAAGCTCAACGACGCCCCGCCGCCGTGGCGCGAGCGCAAGGAGAACGGCCGCCACCGCGTGCACGACCTCCGTGCCCGCATCAACGGCTCCACCGCGACGCTGCACGCGTACCCGCCGGGTCTGCTCACCGTCGACCAGTTCGTGAAGATCGGGCTGAAGCAGTACGCCTTCATGCGCCCCCCGGGTCTCGGTGCCGGCCAGCCGTACTACCTGCCGGAGTGCGGGATCACCAAGGACTCGCTCGACCCGTCCAAGGACCCCGAGGAGAAGTGGAACCGATGACGTCCCGACGCATCGCCACGGGGCTGCTCGCCGCAGTGGCCCTGGTCGTGGCCGTCCTCCTGATCACGAAGAAGGACGACGGCTACACCGTGAAGGTGGAGCTGCCCAACTCGGGCGGCCTGAAGCCGCACTCGTCGGTGAAGGTCGCCGGCGTCCCCGGCGGCACCGTCGACGATCTGGAGATCACGCCGCGGGACACCGCGCTCGTGACCCTGAAGCTCGACGACTCCGTCAAGCCGATCGGGAAGGGCGCGTCCGTCGAGGTCCGCCCCACCGACCTCCTCGGCGAGCGCTACGTCGCGCTCGACGTGGGTCGGCAGAAGAGCGCGCCGCTTCCGTCGGGCACGCTGATCCCGAAGTCGAAGACCGCCCTGCCCGTCGAGCTCGACAACGTCATCAACACGTTCGACGGCGACACCCGCGAGCGGATCAAGATCCTCGTCAACGAGTTCGGCATCGCGCTGGGCAACCGCGGCAAGGACCTCGCCGAGGTCCTCGACTCCATGCCGGCGTCGCTGACCGACGCCCGCAAGCTCGTCGCCGAGATCGCCGACGAGGACGCGTCGCTGAAGAACCTCCTGCTCAAGGGCGACGAGCTGACCGCGACGGTCGACCCGAAGAAGGACCAGCTCGGATCCCTGGTCGCCCAGGCGGACACGACGCTGCGCGAGCTCGCCGAGCGCCGCGACAAGCTCGGCCGGGCGCTCGACGCCGCGCCGGGCGGCCTCGCCGCGCTGAACCGCACGCTGAACCAGCTGCGCACCGCTTCGACCGATCTGCGGCCGGCGTCGGTGGACATCGAGAACGCGGCCGGGCCGCTGAAGGACACGCTCGACGCGCTCCCCGGGTTCGAGGACTCGGCACGCGACAGCCTGAAGGCCGCGAAGACCGCGGCGCCGGCGCTGACGAAGCTCGGGGACCGCGCGACGGCCCCCCTGAAGTCGCTCACGCCGACGCTCGCGACCCTGCGCACGACCTCGGGCCTGCTCAAGCCGTCGCTGGACCAGATGGACAAGCGCGGCTGGGACGACGCGATGTGGTTCGCGCAGAACATGTCGTACGGGCTCAAGGGCCACGACGCGCTGGGCCACTACATCGGGGCCGCGCTCACCGTCGGCGGAGCCACCGTCACCTCGGTGATCGACCACCTCTTCGGGGGCGGGACCACGGTCAACGACCTGGTGGACGGCGCGGACCCGGATGCGGCGATCCGCCCGAAGTCCGGCGCGAAGAAGCAGACGAAGTCCAACCCGGCGGTCAAGGCGCCGCAGGCACCGACGACGCCCACGACGACCGGCTCGGCGGCGCCGAGTACGGCGCCGGCACCGGAGACGAAGCCCGATCGGGGCCTCCTCGGCGGCATCGTCGACGGCGTCACCGGGCTCCTCGGCGGCAAAGCCGGGACGAACGACAAGCCGGGCAAGCCTACGGGCATCCCGGGCCTCCTCAACTCCCTCCTCGCCCCATGAGCCCACGTACCGTGAGAACCCCGGGTCGCCGCGCGGCGGGCCGGCGTCGTGGCCGCGGCAGCACGCTGCTGATCGGCGGCATCGCGATCGTGATCCTGGCGATCGCGTCCCTGATCGGCTACCGGGCGGCCGAGACCGTCCCGGGCCGCAAGTACTACAACCTCAAGGCCGAGTTCACGGCCGCGGACAACCTCTCCAACCACTACGAGGTCCGCATCGGCGGCCTCCGCGCCGGACAGATCCTCAAGCCGAGGGTCAAGGACGGCAAGGCGCTCGTCGACATCCGCCTGGACGAGAAGTTCAAGCCGCTGAAGTCCGACACGAAGATGCAGGTCCGCCTGCGCTCCGCGGTCGGCGTCCGCTACCTCGAGCTCATCCCGGGCACGAAGGGCACGGATCTCCCGGAGGGCGGCCTGCTCGCCACGAGCAACCAGACGCAGAACGTCGCCCTGGACCAGGTCCTCGGCACGCTCGACCCGGCGACCCGCGAGAAGGCCCAGAGCTTCCTGAACGAGCTGGGGACCGGCGCCGCGGACAACGGCGCGAACATCAACCTCGCGCTGAAGAAGCTCTCGCCGTTCCTGAAGGATGTGCAGACGCTCGCCGAGCCGATCATCGCGCGGCCGGGGATCACCCGGAGCTTCGTGCGCAACACGAGCGGCGCGGTCGACGCCTTCGCCGGCGTCCGGCAGGTGCTCGCCCAGACCTTCGACCCCGCCCAGCGCGCGCTGAAGCCGTTCGCGGACAACGCCGACGCCATCGGCTCGACGCTCGACGAGGCCACGCCGACCCTGAACCAGCTGCAGAACCAGCTGCCACAGGTCGACCGGCTCGTCGCCGCCGCCGACGGGCTCGCGAAGGACGGCCGGCCGGCGCTGCAGGCGGCCCCCTCGGCGCTCCGGCAGACGACGTCGCTCATGAAGGGCGCCCGCCCGGCCCTGCGCCAGGCGAAGGTCACCCTGGACCTCGCGAAGGCGACCGTCGACCCGACGGTCAACGTCCTCCAGACGCTCCAGACCCAGCTCCCGCGGATCGACACGACGCTCGGGCACGTCAACCCGATCCTCACCGACGTGGGCGACCACGCCTGCGACATCACCAACGCCCTGGGCGGCTGGGCGTCGTTCCTGACCTACGGCACCAACCGGAACAACTTCATCCGGTTCTTCATCAGCCTGAACCTCCCCAACGAGCTCGGCGGTGCGACGAAGAGTCGCCTCGTGGGCCCGGACGGCAAGCCCCTCCTGGACAACCAGATGCACCTCAACCCGTACCCCGCCGGCTGCATCAACGGTGAGGGTGAGGGCGGCGGCACGTTGCCGACGGTCGCGGAAGCGGCGAAGGACCTCACGTACTCCCAAGCGTTCCCGGTGATCCGATGAGCACGCGCAGCAACAGGCGCCGCGGCGGACGCGGCATGTTCGAGATCCGCCCGGGCAAGCACCGCCCGAAGAACATCCGCAACGGCACGATCTTCGTCGCGCTGATCGCGATCTTCCTGGTCGTCATCTACGTGAAGCCGACGGTCCCGGGCTTCGGGACCAAGGGCACGAAGTTCAGCGCCTACGTCGACACCGCCGTCAACGTGCGGCCCGGCAGCACGCCGATTCGCGTGCAGGGCGTCGACGTCGGCCAGGTCACCAAGGTCGAGCGCGGCCCCGGTGGTCGCGGCGCCAAGGTGACGATGCTCGTCGAGAAGGGCAAGGGCGTC
>NZ_JBFAPC010000101.1:0-21403 GCF_040675535.1 Patulibacter sp. NPDC049589
GCCCGACCACCGCCACGAGCCCGCCGAGGACCACGGCCACGCGCACGACCACGGGCACTCCCACGACCACGCGTAGATCGGGCGGCCCGGGGTCGGCCCCGGCACGGTCCGCGACGGGGGGCGGCGGCCGCGCACCGGCGGCTGGGGCAGGACCCGGGGCGGGAAGGACTCGAGCGGGTGGGCCGGTGCCGGGTCGCGGGCCACGAGCCCCTCGACGGCCCCGATCGCGCCCGCGCCGTCGGGCATCGTCGCCGCCGGGACGGGGAGGGTCGGGAGGAACTGCCAGACCAGCGCGTGCGCCTCCACGTCCGGCGCCCCGTAGGAGTGGGGCCGATCGGCGGGGAAGCGCGCGAAGTCGCCCGGCTGGAGCAGCGCGGTGTGCTCGTCCGGGCCGATCTCGACCGTGCCGCTGAGCACGTAGATCTGCTCGACGACGCCGAGCGCGTGCGACTGCGCGTGGTGCATCGAGCCGGCGCCGAGCCGCAGCGCGAAGGTCTCGGCGATCATCGAGCCGAGGTGCGAGCGGTTCAGCAGCCGCCACCGCAGCGTGCGGCCCTCGGTGATCGGGCCCTCGTCGTGGCGGACGACCTCCGGGCGCACGAGCGGGGGCTCGGCGACGAGGTCCGTGAGCCCCGCCGCGAGCGCGCCCGCCAGGGACTGCAGCGTGTCGATCGTCGGGTTCGCCCGGCCGGCTTCCAGCTGGGTCAGCGTGCCCTTGGCGAGCCCCGAGAGCCGCCCGAGCTCGACGAGCGAGAGACCGCGGGCGAGCCGTAGTCGTCTGAGGTTCGCTCCCACCGTCTGGCCCGGGCTGGTCACGGTGCCTACGGTACCGACAAGTTCGGCGTGCATCGGTCGGCCCCGCCGCCGGTGGACATCCGTTCCCGGCGACCGCGCGTAGACTGGGTGCATGCCTGCTGCCGCCTACGCCGGTAAGGAGTGCGTCTGTCAGTTCAAGCGCGGGATCTGCGATCAGACCTGTGTGCAGGACATGCTGGACACGCCCTTCTACATCGCGTGCCTGAAGCTGCGCGCCCGCAAGTGCCTCGTGGTGGGCGGCGGTGAGCTCGGCCTCGAGAAGACCGAGGGCCTGCTCGCCTGCGACGGCGAGGTCGTCGTCATCTCGCCCGAGGTGCTGCCCGAGGTCGAGGCGCTCGCCGCCGAGGGCTCGATCACGTGGATCAGGCGCGACTACGAGCACGGCGACCTCGAGGGCAAGTTCCTCGTGATCGCGTGCACCGACAGCACCGAGACGAACATCCGCATCTACGACGACGCGGAGGAGCGGGCGATGCTCGCGAACATCGTCGACGTCCCGCCGCTGTGCAACTTCATCCTGCCCGCGATCGTGCGGACCGGCCCCCTGGCGATCGCGATCTCGACCGCCGGCGCGTCGCCGGCGCTGGCCAAGCGGATGAAGACCGAGGTCTCCGCGCTGTTCGGCGAGGAGTACGCCCGCATGGCCGTGCTGCTGAACGAGGTCCGCGGCTGGGCGAAGGGCACGCTGCCGACGTACCAGGACCGCAAGGCGTTCTTCGAGGGCATCGTCAACGGCGAGCAGGACCCGATCCAGCTGCTCAAGGACGGGCGCGAGAAGGACGTGATGGACATCATCATCGCGTCCCAGCAGCGCGCCGAGGCGGAGCTCGCCTCGGCCTGAGGCCCGCCGGGAGGTCGGGGCGCCATCGCGCCCCGCCGTCGCTGCACGGCCGGGTCCTGGACGAACGCGACGCCCGGCCGGCGTCGCAGGGCGAGCTCCGGGGCGGCCACGCTCCGTGCGACCGGGGCGCCGCCGAGGGGTGATCCTGGCGCCCCGCCACTCGATCGGGTCGGTTCGCCCCGGGCCATGGCGCGGACGCCGGACGCCCCGACCGCAGTTCCACCGAAAGGCGACCCGGAATCCCGTCGCGTGCCATGTAATCCGGACCCGCATTGCTACGTTTGGGAGACGGCACCGCGTCCGCGCGGCGCCGCGACCCCTCCTCCGACTCCCCGCTCGGAGCCCGGCATGTCCGTCACCCTCCACTGGTTCCTCCCCACCAACGGCGACTCGCGCAGCGACCTGAGCCTCGGCAACGCCGTGGGAGCGCGGGGCTCGCGCGTGCAGACCGGCGGGGGCGTGGGCGGAGACGGATCCCACCGGCCCGACACCCGCGACCTCGTCTCGCTCGGCGGCGGCGCCGACCGCGAGCCGACGATCGGCTACCTCGGCCAGATCGCCCGCACGGCCGAGCAGCTGGGCTTCGAGGCGGCGCTCACGCCGACCAGCACGTGGTGCGAGGAGTCCTGGGTCATGGCCTCCGCGCTCGCGGCGCAGACGGAGCGGTTCAAGTTCCTCGTCGCCTTCCGTCCCGGCCTCCAGTCGGTGACGCTCGCCGCGCAGATGGCGTCGACCTTCCAGCGGGTCACCGGCAACCGGCTGCTGCTGAACGTCGTCACCGGCGGCGACGACGTCGAGCAGCGCCGCTTCGGCGACACGCTCTCCAAGGACCAGCGCTACGCCCGCGCCGGCGAGTTCCTCCACGTCGTCCGCGAGCTCTGGACCGGCGAGCCCGTGACCTTCACCGGCGCGCACGTCCAGGTCGAGAAGGCCCAGCTCGTCGAGACCCCGGCGTGGCCGGACATCTACCTCGGCGGCTCCTCGAAGCCCGCCCTCGACGTCGCCGCGAAGTACGCCGACGTCTACCTGACGTGGGGCGAGCCGCCGGCGCAGGTCGCCGAGAAGCTCGACCGCGTCCGCGAGCGCGCCGACCTCGCCGGCCGCGAGCTGCGCTTCGGCATCCGCCTGCACGTCATCGCCCGCCCGACCTCCGAGGAGGCGTGGGCGCAGGCCGACAAGCTGCTCGCCGGCCTGGACCCCGAGGCGATCCGCCGCGCCCAGGAGACGCAGCGCGCGTCGCAGTCCGAGGGCCAGCGGCGCATGAGCGACCTGCACGGTGGGCGGACCGACGCGCTCGAGGTCTCGCCGAACCTGTGGGCGGGCGTCGGCCTGGTCCGTGGCGGCGCCGGCACCGCGCTCGTCGGCTCCTACGAGGAGGTCGCCGACCGCATCGCGGAGTACCACGACCTCGGCCTCTCGGAGTTCATCCTCTCCGGCTATCCGCACCTCGAGGAGGCCTACCACGTGGGCGAGGGGATCCGGCCGATCCTCAAGGCCCGCGGACTCCTGAAGGAGCCCGGCCAAACCGCTCCGACGCTCGTGCCGGCGTGAGCTCGGCGACGGACCAGGAGGGCGTGTCGGCCCCGACCGTCCGGGGCGTCGGCGGGTCGACCGCCGACCTCGCGGCCGGGACCCCGGCGGGCCGCTCCGGAGGCCGCGGGACGGAGGACCCCTCGGGCCGCGGTCGTAGCGGCCTGCGGACCGACCTGACGTCGGCGCCGTCGGAGCTGCGCTGGATCTCGCCGCTGGCGCTGATCGTCGTCTGGCAGCTCCTCTCCGTCACGGGCGTGCTGCCCGAGCGGACCCTCGCCGCGCCGAGCCAGATCGCCTCCAACGCGTACGACCTGGTCGTCCACGGCGACCTGCTCGAGGCCATCTGGGTGTCGCTGCGCCGCGCGCTGCTGGGCTTCGTGCTGGGCTCCGCCGTCGCGATCTCCGCCGGCCTGGCGGTCGGCTTCTCCCGCATCGGCGACGCGTCGATCGACCCGCTGATGCAGATGCTCCGCACGGTCCCGCTGTTCGGGCTCGTGCCGCTGTTCATCATCTGGTTCGGGATCGACGAGCTCCCGAAGATCCTCCTCGTCGCGCTCGGCGTGGCGATCCCGCTGTACCTGAACCTCGTCGGCGCGCTGCGCTCCGTCGACGCCGAGTTCTACGACGTCGCCGACACCCTGCGCCTGACGCCCGGGGAGCGCCTGCGCCACGTGATCCTGCCCGGCGCGCTCCCCGGCTTCCTGATCGGTCTGCGCCAGGCGCTGGGCTTCGCGTGGCTCGCGCTCATCGTGGCGGAGCAGGTCAACGCGTCGGCCGGCCTCGGGTTCCTCATCAACAACGCCCGCGACGTGCTGGCGACCGACACGGTGGTCGTCGGCCTCATCGCCTACGCGATCCTCGGGCTGCTCACCGACGCGATCGTCCGGCGCCTCGAGCACCGCGCCCTCCGGTGGCGCGAGGAGGTTGGCTCGTGAGCACCGTCGGCGACGGGTCCCCGACCCGGCCGGGCGACGACCGCGTCGCCGCGGCGACGGACGGCCCGGCGGTCGATCTCCGCGGCGTGTCCCGGCGCTTCGGCGACCAGGACGTTCTGCGCGACCTCGACCTGCGGATCGAGCCCGGCGAGTTCGTCGCCGTCATCGGCCGCTCCGGGTCCGGCAAGACGACGCTCCTGCGCGTCCTCGCGGGACTCGACCCCGGCGCGACGGGACACGTGCGCAGCGGGGTCCGCCCGGCCGTCGTCTTCCAGGACGCGCGGCTCCTGCCGTGGCGCTCCGCGCTGCAGAACGTCACGCTCGGACTCCGCGACGCCGACGCCGACGACCGCGGACGCCGCGCCCTGGCCGAGGTCGGGCTGCAGGGCCGCGAGTCGGCCTGGCCGCGGCAGCTCTCGGGCGGCCAACGCCAGCGCGTCGCGCTGGCCCGCGGGCTCGTCCGCGACCCCGACCTGCTGCTGCTCGACGAGCCGTTCTCGGCGCTGGACGCCCTGACCCGCTCCTCGGTCCAGGGCCTCGTCACGGAGCTGTGGGAGCGCCACCGCCCGGCCGTCCTGCTCGTCACGCACGACGTCACCGAGGCGCTGCTGCTCGCGGACCGCGTCGTCCTGATCGACCAGGGACGGATCGTCCACGACGAGCGCGTCGGCGTCGCCCGGCCCCGCCGGCGCGAGGCCCCGGAGCTGATCGCCGCGAGCGCCGCGCTGCTCCGCCGCCTGGGCGACGAGCGGGACGACGCCGCGACCGCGCCCGGGCCGGACGCCCGCCCGGGGCGCCGCGGCCTGCTGCCGCGGCTGAGCCTGGCGGCCGCGACGCTCGTCACGCTCGCCGTCGTGGGCTTCACGAGCGGCGCCGTCGGCGGCGAGGACGACGGCTTCCGCGTCGCGGCGGCGGGATCGGCCGCGGGCGTGACGCTGAAGGTCGCGGTCCAGTCCGACGGCATCCGCTCCGTCCTCGAGCAGTCCGGCGCGCTGAAGGGCGCGCCGTTCAAGGTCAGCTTCTCGCGCTTCACGTTTGGTCCGCCGATCGTCGAGGCGGTCAGCGCGGGCCGCGTCGACATCGGCTCGGTCGGCTCGACGCCGCCGATCTTCGGCGCGCAGAACCGCACGGACTTCCGCGCGGTCGCGACCCTGGCCCTGCGCAGCGGCGGCGACGACTCGATCGTCGTGCCCAGGGACTCCGACGTGCGGACCGTCGCCGACCTGAAGGGCAAGTCGATCGCGCTCGGCCGGTCGAGCTCCGCCCATGGCGCGCTGCTGCAGGCGCTGCACCGCGCCGGGCTCGGGCCGAAGGACGTCAAACTCGACTTTCTCCTGCCCGCCGACGCGCTCGCCGCGTACCGGACGGGCCGGGTCGACGCCCTCGCCGCGTGGCAGCCGTTCGTGACGCAGGCCGAGATCGACCCGCAGCGCCCGGCCCGCGCGATCGCGTCGGGGCCGCCGGACGACTTCGGCAACTACTTCGCCCTGGCGTCGAAGAGCGCCCTCCGGGACCCCGCGCGGGTCGCCGCCATCCGCGACTACCTGCCGCGGCTGCGCACGGCGTTCGAGTGGGCCGCGAAGCACCCCGACGAGTACGCCCGAGCGTGGTCGAAGGAGTCGGGCCTGCCGCTCGAGGTCACGCGCCGCGCGGTGCCCCTGCGCCTGCAGACCGTCGAGCCCACAGACGAGACGACCATCCGCCGCGAGCAGCAGCTGGCGGACCGCCTGGACGCCGACGGGGCGCTGCCCGGCGGGCACGTGGACGTACGGGAGATGATCGCGCCAGGGCTCGTGGAGGCGTCGGGGAAGGAGCGCCGGTCGCCGGGCGGCTATCCGTAGTTCCCCTCGGTGAACCAGCCGCAGATGTGGCCGAACAGCGAGACGGTCCAGCCGTCGGCGGCGTTGGTCGGGAGGTAGAACCCGGAGCAGACCTGGGTGTCCCCCTCGTGGTAGACCTTGATCGTCCGCATCCCGTGCGGGGGCAGCGTGAAGCCGCCGGCGCCCTTGTAGGACCAGGCATCCCGGTCCGTCAGGGTGGGACGGATCCGCAGCGACCCCTTGTTCAGGTTGCGGAACGACGCCGTCGCGTAGTAGCCGGGCCGGGTCGAGCCGTGCTGGTTGATGCAGACGATGACCTTGGTGGGCCTGTCCTTCGTGCACTTCTTGGCCGCGGAGGCGGACGGCGCCGTGGTGAGCGCGATGCCGCCGGAGACCGCGAGGGCGACAGCGAGGGTGCGCACGAGCCGGCTCAGCTCGCGAAGGAGCGCGCCCGCCGCGACGCAGCTCCACCTTCCCTGCGCACGGGACGCGGACGCCGTCGATCGGAGGGCATGCGCCAGACTGGCGCCCATGGCCCGGCCGGACGACACGGAGCACGAGGGGCACGGCCACGCGGCGTCCGGCGGGGACGAGGTCCCGGTCGGCGGCGATGCACCCCCTGAGATCGCCGAGGCGCCCGCCGCTGCGGACCACGAGCCCGCGGTGGGATCCGACGCCGCGACGCCGCACGAGGCCGGGAGCGACGCCCCACCGGCCGTCCCCGACGGGACCGCCGTCGCCACCGCCCGCCGGCGCCGCGGCCGGATCGCGATCGGGGCGCTCGTCCTCGTCGTCGTCCTCGTCGCGGTCGTCCTGGCGGTCGCGCCCTTCGGCGACCCCGCCACCAAGGGCGCGACGCGGACGACCGTCGCGGGCGTGCGGCTGGCGGGCGTGGGCGAGACGCAGCGGCTGTTCGACGGCGTCCCGCAGAACGGCACGCTCCTCGGAGATCCGAACGCGCCGGTGACGATCCACGAGTTCGCCGACCTCAAGTGCCCGGCGTGCCAGATGTACGAGCTCCGGGTCCAGCCCGAGACGATCGCGACGCTGATCCGCACCGGGCAGGCCAACCTGCGGATCCACTTCATCAACGTCATCGACCCGGGGCAGCGGACGACCGACGGGGCCGGGCTGATGAACGCCGCCTACGCGCTCGCCGCGAAGGACCGGATGTGGCCGTTCATCCACCTCACGTACTTCAACCAGGGGCCGGAGGACCGGGAGTGGGCGGACGAGCGACGGCTCCGCGAGATCGCCTCCGGCGCGCCGGACGTCGTCCCCGGGGACGTCTCGATCCGCCAGACCCCCGCGACGCGCGCGCGGACCGACGGGGATCGCCGCCTGGCCGAGCGCCTGGGCGTCCGGGCGACGCCCACCGTCTTCGTCGAGCCCCAAGGGTCCAACCGGTTCGGCCGGGTGGAGAACCCCTACGACGACCTCGCCGCCGCCGTCCGCGCGGCGACCCCCCAGACCGCACCGCGGTCCGTCGCGCAGTCCGGCGGGCGCGCGGGCGCCCCGGCGCTCTGACCGGGACGCTTCGTCCGGCGCAGGTCTCCCGACCTCGGCGAAACGGGCGCGCCGCCAAACAAACGTCTATGCGCCAGACGGGGCCGCTGGCCGGATAATCACGGGGTACGTGCGTTGTCTGCCGTACGCTGCCCGGTGCCTCAACCCTCGATCCCCCCGTGGGAGGCAGCGTGTCATCCCCCGAGTCCCCCGTTGCCGACGGGGCTCCGCCGATCCGGCGGGCCTGGTCAGCCTCCCTCGAAGTCCTCGCACCGCGCCGGTCTCCCCCGACCGTCCCCGCGACCGCACGTCCGGAGTCCGGCCCACGCCGCTTCGGCCGGCGATCAGCCGTGGCGCTGGTCGTCGCCCTCGCGTCGTCCCTGATCGCGGCCGACCGCTCAGTGGCGTCGGTGATCGTCTACCAGTGCGGGGCCGCCGTCTGCGCGGTCGACCCCGACACCAGTGCCGCCCGGCGGACGCTCACCGCCAGCGGCGAGGTCGCCGGCGTGACCGACGACGGGAAGACGGCGGCCTGGGTCACGGGCACGAGCCTCGTCGAGCGGCCGGTCGTCTCCGGCGGACTCAACCGGACGCTGTTCGCCGGCGAGATCTACGACTTCCCGCGGATCTCGCCCAACGGCGCGCAGGCGCTGTGGAGCTTCTTCCTGCTCGACTACGGCTGGTACACGTACCTGGCGCCGTCGACGGGGACGGGCTATCCGCCGGCCGTCGCGTCGTCGACCTACCAGACGACCCACGGCTGGATGGGCACCAGCGTCCTCGTCGGGCGACGCGGCTACGGCGCCAACAAGCCGCGCCTCTGCAAGGAGGTCGTCGGTGGTCCCGGCTGCGACACGCTGCTGGCGACCGAGCCGGACGCGAGCACCCAGGTCGCGTTCCCCGACGGGCGGCGCGACGGCGGCGCGATCGTCGCCATCCGCGGGCCCGAGTCGACCGGCGTCGGCGTTCCCGGTCGCGGCCGGATCTCGTTGTACTCCACGTCGACGAAGACGCGCGTCCGCGACCTGACGACCGCCACGACGGACGCCTACCCGTCGTTCTCCTACGAGGGCGACCGCGTCGCCTTCGAGCGCTCGGGGTCGATCTACGTCGTCGCCGCGGCGGGTGGCACCCCGCGGAAGATCGCCGCCGGGACCGCGCCGTTCTGGGGCGGCGCCCGGACGGTCCCGAACCCGCCCGACCCGCCGAATCCCCCCGACCCGCCGAACCCGCCCGACCCGCCGAACCCGCCCGACCCGCCGAACCCGCCCGACCCGCCCAAGCCGCCGACGACGCCCACGGACCCGGGCGGCGGCGGCTCGGGCGGTGGCGGAGGCTCGGGCGGCGGGACGGGCACCGGTGGCGGCTCGGGCACCGGGAGCGGTTCCGGCTCCGGCGGCGGCTCGTCGACCCCGACGGCGCGCGGCGCCCGCGTGGCGTCGAAGAGCCTGCGCTACCGCAAGGGGCGGATCGCCGTGACGGTCCGCTGCACGGGGTCCTCGACGTGCGTCGGCACGCTGCGGATCGTGAAGGGCAGCACGACGATCGGCAGCCGCTCCTACCGGATCGAGAAGAGCAAGAGCGCGACCGTCTCCGTGAAGCCGACCAACCGCGGCCGCCGCGCGATCGCGAAGGCCCGCAAGCACCGCGTCGCCGTCCGGCTGAAGCCCAAGAAGGGCGCCAGCGCCACCACGAAGCTCGCCCTGCGGCGCTGATCCCGTGCCGCCGACCCGAGGAACCACCATGACGACGCACGACGACGACCCGGTCGGCGCGGTCGCCGACCACGACCCGGTGGTCGCGGTCGCCCCAAGGGCGCCCGCGCGCCCCGCCGGGCTCTCCGTCCGCCACACCCGTCCCGCTCCCGCCCGTCGTCCGCGCGGACGGACGACGCGGCGGAGCCGGCCGGCGATCGCCGCCGGCGTCGCGGGCGTCGCGGCGCTCCTGGTCGCCGCGCCGGCCGCCGACGCGGCCTGGCAGCAGGAGCGCACGTGGAAGGTCCCCGGCGTCACCGAGACCGACGTCGCGCCGAGCGGCGAGGTGATCACGCGCAAGCGGGGAGAGGTCAAGCACTACGCGCCGGACGGGAAGCAGGTGCACGCCTGGTCGTTCCCGTGGGCCCCGACCGTGACGGTCGGCGTGGCGCTGGACGGCGACGAGGTCGTGATCGTCAGCGACGACGTCGACCTGGACGACTCCAGCTTCGTGACCACGCTGCGGACCTACGCCCTCGACGGCAAGCTGCTCGGCGACGTTCGCCCGTTCGTCCGCGACGTCGAGAACCTGGGCGGCGACCCGAAGGCCGGCAGCCTCGACATCGACGCCACGGGCGACCGCTACTACTCGATCGCCAATCCGAGCCTGCCGTCGATCCAACGGTTCAACCGCGCGGGCCAGGCGGTCTCGGCCTTCGGATCCACCGGGGCCGGCCCCGGCCAGTTCGGGAGGACCTTGCCGCACGTGGCCTCGGACGGCAAGGGTCACGTCTACGCCACGGATCCGGCCGGCGACCGGGTGGAGGCGTTCACGTCCGCCGGCGCCTTCGTGCGGTCCTGGGGGCAGTCCGGCACCACGCCGGGGAAGTTCCGGTCGCCGAACGAGATCGCGACCGACCCGCGGGGCGACGTCTGGGTCGCCGACGCGTCCGGCACGCGCCGCGTCCAGCACTTCCGGCCCGACGGCCGCCTGGTCGAGGTGGTCGAGGTGCCGGAGGTCGCCGGATCCACGAGCGGCGACCTGCCCGTCGTCGGCCTCGGCTTCGACCGGGCGGGTCGCCTGTACATCGCCACCAGCAACGCGATCGCGTCGGGCTCGCTGTCGGACGGCAACCTCCACGTGCTGAGCCAGGGCCCCACGATCACCTCGTCCTCGCTGCGCTACCGCAAGGGTCGCATCGCGGTCAAGGTGCGGTGCCCGGGGTCCTCGGCGTGCTCCGGCACGGTCAAGGTGAAGAAGGGCACCACGGTGCTCGGGAGCCGGTCGTACAAGGTCAAGGCCGGAAGGAGCGCGACGGTGTCCGTGAAGCCCGGGAGCCGCGGCCGGCGCTCGCTGTCCCGGTTGCGAAAGCACCAGGTCGCGGTCGTCCTCGCCCCGAAGTCCGGCGCGTCGATCACGAAGAAGCTGACGCTGCGCCGCTGAGCGCCGCCGCGATCCCGATCCCCCGACCCCGTCCGGACGACCCACGATGCACGATCGACATTGCCCGACCTTGGCTGCTCGCCGAGGACGGCCCGGACGTCCCCCGGCCGGTCGTGACGAAGCTCTGCGCCGACGGCAAGGCGCTGCGCGCGGCGACGGTGAACGCGGCCGACGCCCGGAAGATCGGGCGCGACCTGCGCGCGCGCTACGCCGACGACGGGGCCGGTGACGGCTGCGACTCCGGCCAGGTCGTCTCGCTCGTCGTCCCCGCCAGCCGCTCGACCCCGGCGGTCGACGTCCGCTGGCACCGCACGCTCGATGTCGCCGACTCCGTCGAAGGCTGCTGACCCATGACCAGATCTCGAACCCCCGCACGGTGGCCGATGCTCGCACCGAGCCGCCCCACCACCCGCACCCCGACCCCCGGAACGTCCATGTCCCCCCTGCGCATCCTCCCCCTGTCGCTCGCGGTCGCCACGGCGCTGCTCGTCGGCGCCGCGTCCGCGGGCGCCGCCGGCACCGCGACGCTCGACGGCACGACCGTCCGCTTCGTCGACCCCGTCGGTGCGGCCGACGACCTCAAGGCCTCGATCTCGTCGGTGCCGCAGGAGAACGACGTCGAGCGCCTCGGCGGGTGGCGCGTCGGGTTCCTCCAGTACGACCCGGCGACGACGCCGGGGGCGGGGTGCCAGGTCGGCTTCGTCTCGACCATCTGCCCGACCGGGGGCACGGTCCCCGGCGTCGCGATCGACCTCGGCGGCGGCAACGACCAGCTCGAGATCGGCACGAACCCGGCCGCGCCGGGGCTCAAGGCCACGATCGCGGGTGGGCCGGGCGACGACGAGATCGAGGTCTACCAGACGGGTGGGACCATCGACGGCGGTGCGGGCGACGACGTGATCAGCCCCGACAACCGCATGTCGATCAACCAGTTCCCGCCGGAGCCGACGCCGGGCGGCGTCATCCGGGGCGGCGGCGGGACCGACACGGTCGAGTACAGCAGCGTGCTGACCCCGATCGACGTCTCGTTGGACAGCAAGGCGAACGACGGCCGCAAGGGCGAGGGCGACAACGTCATGCCCGACGTCGAGAACGTGACGGGCGGCCCGTACGGCGGGGCGCTGATCGGGAGCGCCGCCGCCAACGAGCTGACCGGCGGCGGCAGCGCCGACCGCATCGTCGGCGGGGCCGGCAAGGACCAGCTCGACGGCCGCGGCGGCAACGACACGATCGACGCGCTGGACGGCGCCGCCGGCGACCGGGTGACCTGCGGCGACGGTGCCGACGTGGCCTACGTCGACGCGGGGGACCTCGTCACCAGCGAGGACGTGCAGGGCGGGACGCCGTGCGAGAAGGTCGTCTCCGCGCCGGGGGTGTCCTCGTCGAGGCTGCGCTTCCGATCCAAGCGGATCAGCGTGAAGCTGCAGTGCCCGAAGCTCAGCACGGCGACGTGCTCGGGCAGGCTCCGCCTGAGCACCCCAAAGGGCAAGAAGGTCGCCTCGGCCACCTATCGCGTCAAGCGCGGCAAGAAGGCGACGGTGGCGCTGAAGGCGCGCAAGAGGCCGGCCCGCCAGGCCGTCCTGATCGTCGCCCCGACGGGCACCGCCCCGATCGCCGGACGCGTGGTGAGCGTCCGATGAGGCGCAGGCTCCGTCGCATCGCCGGTCTCCCGGGGCGCGCCGTGCGTCCGTCGCGCACGACCGCGATGCTCGGCCTCGCGCTGCCCGCCGCCGTGGCGGCGCTCGCGCTCGGACCGGTCGCCTCCGGGCACGCGGCGACGACGGCGAAGCCCGGCGGTTCGTCGGCATCGGCGAAGAAGCAGGGCCCGGCGCGACGGTCGACGGTGGTCGTCCGGATCACGGGGCTGCCGAAGGGCGAGCGCCCGGTCGCCACGCTGCGCGGCCCGAGGCTCCGTCGGACGCTCCGCTCGGCGTCGTCGACGCTGCGGCGGGTGCGGCCCGGGCGCTACACCCTCACGGTCTCCGCGGCCACGCTGCGTCGCAGCCACGGCCCGCTCCGCAAGGGGGCCGTCGCCCACCCCGAGCAGCGCCGGTTGCGCGTCACCGTGCGCCGCGGCAAGACCGGCCGGCTCGCCGCGCGCTACACCGCGATCGTCGCGCCCGACAGCCATCCAGCACCGCCGCGCGTGAGTGCCGTCGAGCGCGCGCTCCCTCGACACCCTCGAGCGGATCGGGAAGTTCCCGTGCCGCCACAACTCGGCCGGGCAGGCCCTCGCGGAACGACCCGTCGAGGCGGGGATCCGGAACCTGCGCATGGACCGCTACTCGTGGAGCGGGTTCACCGGCCGGATCGAGCTGGCGGCCTCGGCGGAGCTCTTCGCGCGTCTGCAGCTCTCCGACGGCGACTCGCTGCGGTGTAGCGAGACGTTCGGCGGCGACTCGTTCCCGGGGCCGCCGATCCCGGTGGGGCTGCTCCTGATCCCGACGTTCTGGGGCGTCGAGCTGAAGATGAACGGCTCGGCCACGCAGACCGGGGGAGCATTCAGCCTCGAGCAGGCCTACACGTTCTCAGCGAGCCTCGACACCGCCCGACCCGGCGTGTTCGCGATGTCCGCCACGCCCCGGACGACGCTCACCGGCCAGATCGCGGCCGACTTCGACGCGAACGCCGCGCTGAGCTTCAGCGCGGGCGTCGGCATGCGGAAGGTGGCGAACATCCGCTACGAGCTCGGGCCGCAACTGGCGGTCACCGTGCATCCGGACGGCCAGTGCGAGTCGGTGCTGCGGGCCACGCAGCGCCTCTCCGCCGAGTTGGTGGTCAAGAGCTGGACGCTGGGCGCCCAGAACGTCCCGATCCTCGGCCCGATATCGCTCCCCGGGTGCACGGTCGTCGATCCGATCGTCGGCGTCTGGCGCTCGGACGAGGACGAGGGGGACGTCCGCACCGAGCAGGTCGGGCCGGACGCGTTCCGCATGGTCGCGCTGCAGGACCTCGACGTCGACGGCACGGGGAAGTGCATCTGGCTGACGGCGGGCAGCGCGAAGGAGATCCGTGGCAGTCGGGGGAACTACACCTCGAGCTTCGGCTGGGTCGACCTCGACAACTTCTGCTTCCCGGTCGACGACGACCCCAACGGCTCGATGCGGATCGACTCGCTGTTCCGCGATCGACTGAAGTGGTGCGGCAAGACCGCCGAGCGCAGCTCGTGCGACACCTGGACGCGCGTGAAGCCCGGCAGCCGCTGACGGCGCGGGCGGCGCCGAGCCGGTGACGCGCCGCGTCGGACGGGCGCCGGCGGCGCAGGGCCCTACGGCTCGCGCCCCGCCCGGCGGGCCTCGTGCGCGTCGTCGTGGGCGCGACGGATCTCGCTCCAGGCGGTCTTCGCCTGCCGGAGCGCGTCGAACACCTGCTTGCGGGCCTCGTTCGCGGCCTTCGCGGCGTCGGCGAGCTGGGCCCGGGCCCCGGCGCCCTGGGCGACCTGGTTGAACGACCAGAGCCCGGTGTCGAGCAGTCGCGCCGCGCGGTGGGTGTCGTCGAGGATCGCGTCGCGCAGGTCGCCGATCGGCCGGCCTTCGCGGATGTGTCGCTCGCGCGAGGTCAGCTGGACCTCCCACAGTCCCATCAGCGCCTGCGCGGCCACGTAGGGCTCCGGGTCCCGCGGGTCGACGCCGACCGACGCGGCGAGCGCGTCCCGGGCGACGGCGACGAGCTTCGCGGCCATCTGCTGCCGCGCGGCCTGCAGCGCCGGGGTCTCGTCGATCATCCGCAGGAACGCCAGGAACATCGGCTGGTATTCCGAGCCGAGCGCGTCGATGTGGGTGCACTCGCGCTCGATGAAGGCGACCATCGCCTGCGTCGGCGACTCGTCCGGGCCGCGGTCCGTCAGGGCCTTGCGGACGCCCTCCACGACGTCGTCCTCGCGGTCGAAGACCAGCGACTCCTTCGTCGGGAAGTAGTTGAAGACCGTCTTCTCCGACACGCCCGCCTCGGCGGCGACCTCGGACACGCGGACCTTGTCGAAGCCGCGCTCGCAGAACATCCACGTGGCGGTGTCCGAGATCAGCTGGCGGGTGAGGCGCTTCTTGCGCTCGCGCAGGCCCTCGTCGGGGCGGACGTCGCGCTCGTGCAACTCGCGGATGTGCCCCAGCGCCTCGGCGATCTTCGCCCGTGAGATCGGCGCGCGCTCGCCGGGGCCGATCTCGAACTCGGCGACGTCGGCGGGCGGCGGGGCGTCCCCGCCGGGCGGGGTTCCCGCGGCGTCGGCGGCGGGCCGGACATGCGCCTCGGCGGCGAGCTCGACGGTGCCGGAGGCGCTCGGGCCGGGGGAGGCCGCGACCGACCCCGCGGCCTCGTCGGCGGAGCGTTCGTCGTCTCGACCCACGGTGGAGCTCACGGGCGAAGTCTAGCAACGGTCCAGTTGCAGAAGATTTCTAGTGACTGTATGTTTCCGCGGACGCCGTCCTCGCCGCCGGCGGCGGACCCCGGATCGCGACGCGCGTCGTCGCCCCGGCCGGTCCCGTCGTGCCGCGTCGACGCCCCAGTCCTTCCACCACCGGAGCCTCCGTGCCCCCTGCCTCCCCCGCCGTCGAGACCGACGGCCTCACCAAGCGCTACGGCGACTTCACCGCTGTCGACGCCCTCGACCTGCGCGTCGAGTCCGGCACCGTCGTGTCGATCCTCGGCCCCAACGGTGCCGGCAAGACGACGACCGTCCGCATGCTCGCCACCCTCATCGCCCCGACCTCCGGGACCGCCCGGGTCGGCGGCCACGACGTCGTCCGCGAGGCCGACGCGGTCCGTGGCGTGATCTCGCTGACCGGTCAGTTCGCGGCGCTCGAGGGCAACCTCACCGCCCGTGAGAACCTCGTCCTGATGGGTCGCCTGCGCGGCCACGGCAAGGCCGGCGCGACCACGATCGCCGACCACCTGATCGAGCGCTTCGACATCGTCGAGTTCCGCGACCGCCTGATCAAGGGCCTGTCCGGCGGCCAGCGCCGCCGCGTCGACCTCGCCGCCAGCCTCGTCGTCCAGCCCCAGCTGCTGGTGCTCGACGAGCCGACGACCGGCCTCGACCCGCGCAGCCGCCAGGTCGTCTGGCAGACGGTCCGCGACCTCGTCGCCGAGGGCGTGACACTGCTCCTGACGACGCAGTACCTGGAGGAGGCCGACGCGCTGGCCGACCACATCGTCCTGATCGACCACGGCCGCGAGGTCGCCGCCGGCACGCCGACCCAGCTGAAGGCCCAGATCGGCGAGCAGCGGGTCGACGTCGTGGCGATCGACGCCGCGGGTGTCGACGGGCTGCACGGCGCGCTCTCCGCGTCGTTCGACGTCTCCGTCAGCCGCGGCAGCCGGACCCTGTCGATCCCCGCGCCCGAGGAGAGCCTGGACCTCGAGCGGATCGCCGCCGTCGTCCGCGCCTCGGGCGTGCCGATCGACGAGCTGGCGCTGCGCCGGCCGACGCTCGACGACGCGTTCCTGGCCCTGACCGGCCTGCCGCCGACGTCGGAGTCGCCCGGCGACGCGGCGACCGACGAGGTGGCGGCATGAGACCGCTGGCCGGCCGGCCGGTCGTCACGTCCTCGCCGACCCGCCCCATCGACCCACGCACCACCCCCGCCTCGACCGGAGCATGCGCATGAGCACCGAGACCCGCCCCGTCGTCGGTGGCACGCCGCTGCCCGCGCTGCCGCCGCGGCCGTCCGTCGCCTCCCGCTACGTCCGCGAGACCCTGCTGCTCGTCGGCCGCCAGCTGCGCACGATCCCGAGGGTGCCCGAGCGCCTGAGCGACGTGACGATCCAGCCGGTGATCTTCACCCTGCTGTTCCTCTACGTCTTCGGGTCCGCGATCGCGATCCCCGGGACGCGATACCAGGACTACCTGCTGCCGGGCCTGATCGGGCAGTCGATCGCGTTCGGCGTGATCGGCGCCGGCACCGCGACGGCGACCGACTTCTCGACCGGCGTGATCGACCGCTTCCGCTCGCTCCCGGTGACCCGCCTGGCCGTCATCTCGGCCCAGGTGATCGGCCAGGTGCTCGAGCAGATCCTCGGCATGGTCATCGTCGCCGGGCTCGGCCTGGCGCTCGGCTGGCGCCCCGACGTGGGGGCCGGCGACGTCCTCCTCCTGGTGTTCCTGATCCTGCTGGGCCTGTTCGCCTTCACGTGGTTCGGCGTCCTGATGGGCATGATCGTCCGCTCCTCCGACGCCATGCAGGGCGTCGGCTTCGCGATCGTCCTGCCCCTGTCGTTCCTGGCCGGCACGTTCGTCCCGATCGAGGGCATGGCCGCGGTCCCGCGCTTCATCGGCGAGTGGGACCCGATCTCGACCCTCGTCGCGGGCATCCGCCACGTCAGCCAGGGCACCGACGCCCACGGCTCCTGGCCCCTCGAGCACCCGGTCGCGGGCATGGTCCTCTGGTGCGTCGTGATCATCGGCATCTGCGTCCCGCTGGCGTTGCGCCGCTTCCGGACGACGAGCGCGGCGTAGGCGGCGGGGGCGGCCCGCGGGGGTGGGAGCGCCCGCGGGGGTGGGGAGCGGGGGCGCGCCTGTTCCGCCGGGGCGGCGGGTGTCGCGGGCGGACCGATCGGGTTCAGGACCCCAGGAGTACGGGACTCGATGCGTGGGCGTGGCCGCTGGCGTCGGGCGGCCGGTCGTCGGGTTCGGAACCTCAGGGGTACGCAACTCGATGCGGTGGGCGGTGGGCGGTGGGCGGCGGGCGCCGGGTGGTTGGTCGTCGGGTTCGGTACCTCAGGGGTACGCAACTCGATGCGTCGGCGGTGTCGGCGGTGGGCGGCCGGCGTCGAGCGGTCGGTCATCGGGTCGGTACCTCAGGGGTACGCAACTCGATGGGTGGGCGGCTGGCCCAGGTTGCCGTCGGGCCCGGCCGCTCGGTCGTCGGGTCCGGAACCTCGGCGGTGCGCAGTTCGATGCCTCGGCGGTGGGCGGCCGGGGCGGGCGGACCGGTTGTCGCCGCCCATCGCCTTCGGGACGTCTGAGGTGTGCAAGTCGACGGAACTGCGCGAGTCGATCGCGGTGAGGCCGCCCTCATCGAGTTCTGTACCGAGGAGGTATGCACGTCGATGAGACGCCCGGATCCTGCACCCGACCAGACCTGCCGCCTCCGTCCGTCTGCCGGCCCCGCCCCGCCCGCCCATTTGCGGGCCACGCCCGCCCCGTCTGCCGCTCGCCCGCCCGTCCCGTCGCCCGCCCGCCCGTCTGCCGCTCGCCCGCCCGTCCCGTCGCTCGCCCGCCCGTCTGCCGCTCGCCCGCCCGTCCCGTCGCCCGCCCGTCTGCCGCTCGCCCTCCCATCCCGTCGCTCGCCCCCCCCGTCCCGTCGCTCGGCCCGTCTGCCGCCCGCCCGTCTGTCGGCCCCGCCGACGCGCCTGCGGCCCCCGGCCCGTCTCGGTCACCATCCCCGCCGCAGTGGCGGGCGCGCACACGGGCGCAGGTCAGTCGATCACGGGAACTCCGCGGGCCAGCGCCGGACCGAGGGTCTCCCGGACGAGTCGACCGCCGTTCGCCAGTTGCTGGTGGTGGGTGTAGGACAGCACCGCCCACCCGCCGGCGATCAGCCTCGCGCGCTTCTCGTGGTCGTCCTCCCAGTGCATCAGGCCCGGGTGGAAGCCGCGGCTGTCGAGCTCGACCGCCACGCCGTGATCCGGGAACGACGCGTCGATCTCCATGCCGAGGATCGTCGCGTTCATCACCGGCCGCGGGAAGCCGAACTTCGCGCAGAGCGCCGGGAACGCGGCCTCCTGCGGGCTCCGCGTCCGCGGCACGTCCTCCCATCCGGCAAGGACCTCCCGCAGCCGCCCGGCGCCCCGGTGCCCGGGATGACGATCGAGCAGGGTGGTCACCTGTCGGTGGTCGAAAATCCGCAGGACCTCCGCCTGCGCGATGCACGTCCGGAGCGCGTCTCGCGAGACCACGGGCACCAGGTCGAGCACCGTCCGGGCGACGGTCGTGACCCGGAGGCCTTCGTGGACGACCACCTCGTCGGTGCCCATCGCCGGGTGGCTGAGGACGACGACCGCGGCGTGGGCGGGTCGACTCGTCGCCGCGACTGCCACCTCGATCCGCGGCGACGCCCACGGGCGTATGCCCCAGTGGGCACCGGCCGAACGCCGTCCGAGCGCTGCCCGAGGTCCGGCGGCGAGCAGCGCAGCGGAGGCCCGACCGGCCCACGTCAGCAGTCCGTGGCCCACCGAGTACACGCCGCGGTGGACCCGGTGGAGATGCCCGGACCGGGCGGCGCCGGTGATCTGACGGTCCGTCAGCCCGAGGCGGCGCAGCTGCGCGCGGGAGACGACGCCGTGCTGACTCGCGGCGAGCTCGGCCACCCGGAGCCAGGGCATCGAGCGCGACGCGAGGGGCGTCGCTTCGACGCGTGAGGACCCGGGCGCGAGCGGCATGTCTGCAGCGTGACCCCGGACCTGATGAGCAGGAGGGCCAGAGGGTGACGATCTGGCGCCGGACACGCACCGATTCTCCGAGGGCCTGCCGCGCGCGCCGGTCCGGCCGGCCGAGCGCCTGGCGCGCAGGCCGCCCGTGCGCCCGACGACGGTCCACACCACGATCGTCCATGAACGGTCCGGGGTCGCGCCACCGGGTTCGGCGCCGCACGGGTACCCACCTCGACGGAAGCGCGCCGAGCCGGCCCGGGAGTGTGGGGCCCATCGGATTCGGTATCCCAGAGGTACGGAAGTCGATGGAACCACTCGAGTCGAGCGCGGTTGCCCGGGCCCTCATCGAGTTCTGTACCTCAGAGGTACAGAATCCGATGAGACGCCGGCTCGGCTCGCCCGCCGGCTCGCCCCGCCGGCTCGGCTCGCCCGCCGGCTCGGCCCGGCCCGCCGGCTCGGCCCGCCCCGCCGGCTCGGCTCAGCCCGCCCGCCGGCTCGCCCCGCCCCCGCCTCCGTCGCCCGCCCCAGCGACGTGCGTGCCCCTTCGCCGACCCGGCATCCGCCCCCGTCGCTCGCCCGCTCGGCGTCCCTCGCCCCCTCACGCCCCCCAGAAGTCCTGCAGGACGTCCCCGTCCTTCGGGCACTTCGGGCCGACGGCGAGGACCTCCAGGCCTTCGGGGCCGGCGGCGAACCCGCGCACCACGTCCGGGGCGACCCGGACGGCGTCGCGGGGCGCCAGGTCACGGTCCTCGTCGCCGATCCGGATCCGTCCGGAGCCCGCCAGCACGACGTAGAGCTCCTCGGCGTTGGCGTGGACGTGTCCGAACGCGCTGCGGGCATCGGCCGGCATCCGGTGCAGGGCCACGCCCGTGCGCTCCAGGCCGAGGTCCGGGCCCGGGAAGCGCGACTCGCCCTGCGACCCGAAGCCGAACGCGGCCGCCTGGTCCTCGCTGTCCAGGAGCGACCGCAGCGTCACGCCGGGCCGCGGCGGCGGGAGCAGGCCGGCGCCCCCGACGGGCTCGAGCTCCGTCATCGCCGGGCGGCGGTCCGGGTCCAGCAGGGCCATCACGCGCGGCAGGCGCTCGTCGTCCTTCGACGCCTCCGCGGAGGCGAGCATGACCGCCCGGTCGTGCCAGCGCTCGTCGACGACGACCCGCTCCGGCTCGCCCGGCACCCGCGAGACGACCCACGAGTCGCACCCGGCGGTGCCCCGCAGCGACTCGCCGACCTCGACCAGGACGGCGGCCAGGTCGTCGCCCCTCCCGGCCTGGGCGGTGAACTCGACGTGTCGTGCGGCGCTGGGCATCGGTCCAGACTCACGCGGGCGACCTCCGGCGTCCAGGGCGGGACGGTCGAATGCGGACGACGACGGTCCGCGACCTCCCGTCCCTCGAGCGTCCCGTCCCTCGAGCGTCCCGGCCGGCCCGAGCGTCCCGGCCGGCCCGAGCGTCCCGGTCGGCCTCGAGCGTCCCGGTCGGCCTCGAGCGTCCCGGTCGGCCCCGAGCGTCCCCGCCGGCCCGCGCCTCAGCGCGAGCGCTTCTTGCCGCGCTGCGCCTCGAGCTTCTCGCGCGTGGCGCGCTGGGCGGCCAGCTGCTCGCGCCAGCCCTCGCCCCAGATGCGGTCGCGGTAGACCACGACGAACGCGGCGCCGCCGATCAGGGCGACCACGGTGGCGATGCCCTCGGGCACCCCCGCGACCGAGAGCACGGTCCAGAGGACGGCCTCGAGCAGGACCAGCAGGCAGATCCAGAACAGGCGACCGCGCCGCTGGGGCTCGTCCACGGGCGTCTTCGGGGTCTTCGCCATAGACCGCGAAGGGTAGGCGGTCCCGCGCGGCGTAGGCTCCCCGGCCGATGCCGCCGGAGGCCGAACACCCGACGCCGGGGCCCGCGATCGCCCTGGACGGGCTCGTCCGACGCCGCGGCGAGCGCCTCGTGCTGCGCGACGTGTCGCTGATCGTGCCCGCCGGGGCGACGGTCGCGCTGCTCGGTCCCAACGGCGCCGGCAAGTCCACGCTGCTGCGCGTGCTCGCCGGCCTGATGCGGCCGACGGACGGCGTCTGCCGGGTCCTCGGGCACGCGCTCCCCGCCGACCGCCACGGCCTGCGCGGCCGCGTCGGCTACCTCGCGCACGAGCCGATGCTCTACCGCGACCTCTCGGTCCGCGAGAACCTCACGCACCGCGCGCGCCTGCTCCGCGTGCCCGACGTCCCCGGGCGCGTGCGCGAGCTGCTCGAGGCCACGGACCTCGTGCGCCGCGCGGAGTTCCCCGTCCACGCGCTCTCGCGCGGCCTGACCCAGCGGACGACCGCCGCCGCGACGCTGCTGGCCGATCCCGAGCTGCTGCTGCTCGACGAGCCGCTGGCGAACCTCGACCCGTCCGCGTCGGCCCGGCTGGGCGCGCTGCTCGGCCCGCGCTCGGCGGTCGCGGCCGTCCGGGCCGGCCGC
>NZ_JBFAPC010000102.1:0-21269 GCF_040675535.1 Patulibacter sp. NPDC049589
ACGCCGTCGCCCTGCAGCGACTCCCAGAAGAGCGAGTGGTTGTAGTGGCCGCCGCCGTTGTTGCGGACGGGGCCCTGCTTGTCGGCCGGCAGCGCACCGAGGTTCGCGACGATCTCCTCGATCGGCTTGTCCGCGAACTCGGTGCCCTCCAGCGCGGCGTTGGCCTTGTCGACGTACGCCTGGTGGTGCTTGTCGTGGTGGATCTCGAGCGTCAGCGCGTCGATGGTGGGCTCGAGCGCGTCGAACGCGTAGGGCAGCGGGGGGACGGAGAACGCCATGGGGACCTCTTCGGGGTCGGGTGCGGGTGGGGTGGTGTCCGTCGCGTACCCGGCGCCTCGCGAGAGGAACGCCGGACCGGCCGGACCGCCCGATCGACGCCGCCGGACCGCTAGCGGCCCCGCAGTTCGACCGGACTTGAACCCAGTATGCGACTTCGACCTAGGTTGAAGTCAAGGATTCGCTCCGTGACGAGGGACACGCGAGAGGATCGCCGGCGGGCGGGGCGGGGTCGGGGCGGGCGGCCTCGGCACGAGTTGTGTACCCCTGAGGTACCGAAATCGATGCGTGCCTCCTCCGCCCCTCGGGTCCGGCGACCACGGCTTGAGTTGCGTACCCCTGAGGTACCCAACTCGATGCGTGGGCGCTCCACGTCCGCCACTCGCCGCGCCCGCACCGCCGTGCGCCGGGCCGCCTCGCCTTGCGCACCGCCGAGGTACCGAATTCGATGCGTGGCCGCTCCACGTCCAGCCCGCGCCGCGTCGGACGAGCGCCGCGTCGGGTCGGATCGGGTTGTGTACCGCCGAGGTACGGAACTCGATCCGCCGCCGCCCCGCCTCCGGCGGCGAACCGGCCCGCCGCCGCGCCCCCCGGCCCCGGGGCCCGCCGGCCCCTCAGACCCGCTCGCGCGGCGGCTCCGCCGGGGCCGGCGCGCCCGCCCCCGCCTCCCGCTCCGAGCGCGCGATGC
Source organism: Patulibacter sp. NPDC049589 (assembly GCF_040675535.1). Taxonomy (NCBI): domain Bacteria; kingdom Bacillati; phylum Actinomycetota; class Thermoleophilia; order Solirubrobacterales; family Patulibacteraceae; genus Patulibacter; species Patulibacter sp. NPDC049589. Next base: position 965 of record NZ_JBFAPC010000102.1, read on the forward strand.
TGTTCAGCAGCCGGATCGCGCCCTTGCGCGCCTCGCGGCGGAAGAGCGGCGGGACGAAGCGCTTGACCGCGTAGGCGACGACGCCCTCGCGGTCGGTGAGGATCAGGAAGCGGCCGTTGGCGACGCCGTCGTGGATCCGGCCGGCGATGACGTCCGCCGGGGTCGAGCTCTGGGTCACGAGCTTGTCCATCGTGCGGCGGACGGCCTCGTCGGGAGTGCGGAACGAGCCCGCCAGGCCGGTCCGGAAGAACGTCGGGCAGACGACGGACGTCGTGATGCCGGCGGGCTCCAGCTCGTGGCGGAGCGTCTCCGACAGCGAGACCACACCCGCCTTGACGACGTTGTAGGAGGCCATCACCGGCGGGTTCAGCAGGCCGGCGGCGGAGGCGATGTTCACGAGGTGCCCGGAGCCCTGCTCGCGGAAGATCGGCACGAACGTCCGGCAGCCGCGCACGACGCCCATGAGGTTGATCTGGAGGATCCAGTCCCAGTCCTCGATCGGCAGGTGCTCGAAGCGCCCGCCGGTCGCGACGCCCGCGTTGTTGACGAGGACGTCGAGGCCGCCCCAGGTCCGCTGGACCCAGGTCCGCGCCGCGTCCCAGTCGTCGTCGGCGCGCACGTCGAGGACGAGCGTCGACAGCCGGTCCCGGTCGCCGCCCGCGGTGACGATCGTCGCGACCGCCGTGTCGAGCGCCGCCTGGTCCAGGTCGGTCAGCAGCACCCGCGCGCCGTCCCGCGCGTACCGCGTGGCGAGCGCCAGGCCGAGGCCCGAGGCCGCGCCGGTGATGAGGATCCGCTGCTCGGTCATTGGTCGTCCCGTGGTGGTCGGAGGTCGTCGCCCGTGCGCCTTCGCGGTCCGGGAGGACGCGGGACGGCGTGGGCACGGCGCTTCCCGCGAACGCTACCGCGGGTCGGATCCGGCCGCGCGCCGCGGCCGTCCTCGAGGGCGACCCGCCGTGCTCCGGTCCGGGGCGACCGGCGCCGGGCCGCGGTGCGGTGCGCGCCCCGTGACCCGGTGGTGAACGGATCGCCAATGCGGACCGGACCCGACCGCGGGCCGTGTGACGATCTTGCCGTGCGGGTACGAGCCCGCGCAACCGGAGCTCCTTCCGGCCGCGTAACGGAGCCAGGCCGTCGCGGACGTTGGACCCCGACCACCCCAGATCACCGACGGTCAAGCGCCCCCGCGTGGCGTGCCGGTCGTCGCGATCGCCCCCCGAGACCCGGAGCCTCCCCGTGAGCACCGCCCACGCCCTCCCCGCAGACGATCCCGAGGACCACGCACAGGCGATCCACGCCGGCGTCCGCCGCGTCCCCGGTCCGGCCGAGGCCCTGCGCGCCCCGCTGCCCGCGTCCCCCGTCGACGCGCTCGCCGCGGTCCGCGAGCGCACCCGGGTCCTCGTCTCCGGCCTCTCCCGCGAGCAGCTGGAGGAGCAGATCGACCCGCTGATGAGCCCGCTGGTCTGGGACCTCGCGCACATCGCCGCGTACGAGGACCTCTGGCTGGTGCACCGGCACGGCGACCGGCCGCTGCTGCATCCCGAGCTCGCCAACCTCTACGACGCGTTCGAGACCCCGCGCAGGGCCCGCGGCGACCTCGAGCTCCTGGACGTCCCGCAGGCGTGGGAGTACTTGGACGACGTCCGCTCCCGCGTGCTCGAGGTCGCCGACGAGCACGGCGTCGACGACGAGCTCTTCGAGATGGTGCTCCAGCACGAGCTGCAGCACACCGAGACGATGCTGCAGACGATGCGCCTCGGCGGCCTCGCGCCGTGGGTCGACGCGCTGCCCGGCGGTACCGGGACCTCGACGAGCACCACCGGCGAGGCGGCGCTGCACGCCGGTGCGGGTCGCGGCGGCGCGACGGCCGGCGGCGACGCGCCGCGGGCCTCCATGCGGCCGATCTCCGCCGCGGCCCGCTCCCGCGCCGAGGTCCTGGGGGGCACGCTCCTGCGCATCCCCGCCGGCGACGTCCGGGTGGGCGCCGCCGACGACGTCTTCTCCTACGACAACGAGCGGCCCCGGCACGACCGCGCCGTCGCGCCGTTCCGGATCGCCCCGCGGCCGGTCACGGTCGCGCAGTGGGACGCGTTCGTCGCCGACGGCGGCACCCGCGACCAGCGCTTCTGGAGCGACGCCGGCTGGGCCTGGCGTGCCGGCGGTGCCGGGAGCGGCGTGGGCGACGCGACCGTCGACGGTGCGAGCGGCGGGGCGGGTGGGGGCGGCATCCTCGGCGCCCGCGGACCGGAGGCGTCGGCCGCGTCCGTCGCGGACCAGGTCGTCTGCCACCTGAACGCCTTCCAGGCCGAGGCGTTCGCCGCCTGGGCGGGCCTGCGCCTGCCGACCGAGGCCGAGTGGGAGCACGCCGCCGCCTCGGGCCTGCTGCACGACGTCGGCGTCGTCTGGGAGTGGACGTCGACCTCGTTCGACGGCTACCCGGGCTTCAGCGCCCACCCGTACAAGGAGTACTCGGAGGTCTTCTTCGACCACGGGTACCGCGTCCTGCGCGGCGGCTCCTTCGCCGCTCACCCGCGCGTCGCGACCACGACGTTCCGCAATTGGGACCTGCCGCAGCGCCGCCAGATCTTCGCGGGCGTCCGGCTCGCCGCCGACGCCGACCCCGACGCGGCGCCCGCCTCCGGCACCGCACCGACCGGCCGGGAGGCCTCCGCATGAGCACCACGAACGCCGACGCCGACCTCGTCTCGGTCACGATCGCCGACGCCGACCCGGCGCCGCGCACGCTGGCCCACGACGTCCACGACGGGCTCACGCAGCCGTTCAAGCAGCTGCCGCCCAAGCACCTCTACGACGACCACGGGTCGGACCTCTTCCACGCGATCTGCGACCTGCCGGAGTACTACCCGACGCGCACCGAGCGGGCGATCCTGGTGGAGCGCGCGCAGGAGATCGCCGAGCGCACCGGCGCGGTCGACCTCGTCGAGCTCGGCTCCGGCTTCGCGACGAAGACCGGCGTGCTGCTCGAGGCGCTGCAGAGCGCCGGCACGCTCGAGCGGTTCGTGCCGCTCGACGTCTCGGCGCCCACCGTGCACCAGTGCGCGGGCGAGGTCGCCCGCGACTTCGGCGTCCCGGTCCACGGCATCGTCGGGGACTTCGAGCGCGACCTCGGCCTGATCCCCGAGCCCATCGGCCCGCGGATCGTCGCGATCCTGGGCGGCACGCTCGGCAACCTGCAGGCCGGCTCGCGCCGCCACTTCCTGAGCCGCCTGCGCGGCCTGCTCGACGCCGACTCCCGACTGCTGATCGGCATCGACCTCGTCAAGGACCCCGCGGTCATCGAGCTGGCCTACAACGACGCCGCGGGCGTCACCAGCGCGTTCAACCGCAACGTCCTGACGGTCATCAACCGCGAGCTCGGCGGCGACTTCCCCGTCGAGGAGTACGAGCACGTCGCGTTCTTCGACCACGAGAACGAGTGGATCGACATCCGCCTGCGGTCGGTCCGCGACCACGTCGTCCGCATCGAGGCGCTCGACCTGACCGTCGAGTTCGCCGCCCGCGAGGAGCTCCGGACGGAGATCTCGTCGAAGTTCACCCGCGAGCGGATCTCCGCAGACCTGGCGGCCGCGGGGCTGGAGCTCGAGGACCTGCTGACCGACCAGGACGGGCTCTTCGGCCTGGCGCTGGCGAAGGTGGCCTGAGGCGGCGGCACCGGCCGCCGGGTGCTACCGGCCGCCGGGCCCCAGGGAGGACCTGCGACGACGGGTCCTACGCCCGCGGGACGACCCGCGGTCGCACCGGGCCCCGCAGGACGACCGGCGAACCGGTGGCCGGACGGAGGAGCCCCCGAGGTCCGGCCTTACGGCGTCAGCGCGTCGGGGTCGGCGCCGTCCGGCGTCGTCGTGGGCGTCGTCGGCGTGGTGGGGGTGGTGGTCGGCGTCGTCTTCGTGGTCGTCGTCGCCGGGGCCTCCTCCGTCACCGTCTCCGTCTGGGTGGTGGTGGTCGTCGGCTCCTGCTCGGCGGTCTGGGTGATCGTCTGCGCGGGAGCGGTGGTGACCTGCTGGACGACGGTCGTCGTCGTGGCCGGCGGGGCGGCCTGCTTCTTCGCGGGCGTGTTGCCGCCGTTCTGGAAGATCGTCGTGTGGTTCTTGCCCGCGATGACCTCGGGCACGGTGATCAGGACCGCCGCGATGACGAAGCCCAGGACGCCGGTGATCGCCGCGATCTGCCAGCGACGCCGGCTGCGGCTGGCGACCGCGTGGACGGTCACCGGCTGGGCGCCGACCGCGCCGGGTCGCGCGGGGCCGTACCCGGGCGAGACCTGCGTGAGCTGGTCGCCCGGGACGACGCCGTGGACGGCGGTCGGGTCGTTGCTCGCCAGGGGCGCCTGGGTGCCGGGACCGCTCGTGACCCCGCGGCGGGTGATCGGCAGCGCCGCCGGCAGGGCGGACGTGACGACGGCGGTCGGCTTCGCGAGCGCCTCGCGGAACAGCGCGACGGCCACGGGCGTGAACGCGGCGGACGCCAGCGTGCCCGGCGCCCAGACCTTCGAGCAGATGAACGCGGCCAGCGCGGACGCGGCCGCGGTGATGATCAGCGTCTTGACGTCGAGCCCCCCGGCCGTCGCCGGCACGTGGTGCTGCGGCTGCGGCTGAACGGCCTGCTGGACGCGGGTGGGCTGATCGTGGGGGGAGGCCATGGGGGGAACGGCGGTCGGTGCTGATCCGACCCACCTCTTGGTTCTAGCGCACCCGGACGCCCGAGGGCGGGAGCGATCTCACGGGGTGCCCTCAGGCCCATGGTGACGGGCGACGGGTCGGGCGGGTCGCGGTCCCGCCGTGGATCGGTGACGGGCGGGGCGGCGGCGGAACCGACGGCCGCGGCCGTCCGGTCGCGGCCGTCGGTCGCGGTCCCGCGGTACGTTGCGGCGATGACGGACCCGACGGCGACCCGCGCCTGGCCCCACCCCGACGTCGTCGCCGACCTGGCGGCCCTGCGCGCCGCGTCGCCGCTGACGCACTGCATCACCAACGTGGTCGTCTCCAACGTCACCGCCAACGTCCTGCTGGCGACCGGCGCGTCGCCGGCGATGGTCCACGCGCCGGAGGAGGCCGGGGTCCTCGCGGGCGTCGCCGGAGGGCTGCTGATCAACCTCGGGACCGTCACCGCCGAGCAGGGAGAGGCCGCCCGGGTCGCCGTCGCGGCCGCCAACGCGGCCGGGGTGCCGTGGGTGCTGGACCCGGTCGCCGTCGGGCCGCTGCCCTGGCGAACGGCGCTGGCGCTCGAGCTGCTGGAGTCCCGGCCCGCCGTGATCCGGGCCAACCCGTCGGAGGTCCTCGCGCTCGACGGCGGCGCCGGCGGCCGCGGCGTCGACGCGACCACCGGCCCCGAGGCCGCGGTCGAGGCCGGCCGGGCGCTCGCCGCGCGGCCGGGCGCGGTCGTGGCGATCAGCGGCCCCGTCGACCACGTCGTGACCGGCGACGACGTCGTGACCGTGCCCGGCGGCGACGAGCTGCTGACCCGGGTGACCGGGACGGGATGTGCGCTGGGCGCGCTGGTCGCCGCGTTCCTCGCCGTCGCCCCCGATCCGGCCCGCGCCGCGGTCGCCGCGCACGCCGTGATGGCCGTCGCGGCGGAGCGGGCCTCCAGCGGATCGCGCGGGCCCGGGTCCTTCGCCGTGGGGCTCGTCGACGAGCTCTCCCGGCTGGAGACGACGCCCCACTGACGGCGGCCCGGGGGCACCGGACGGGTCCTGGTCGGCCCGTTCCGCAGACCGCCCGCGGGCGCCCGCGCCGCGCGTGGGCGCGGATCCTGTGAAGGTCCAGGGATGACCGACGGACAGATTGTCGCCCTGTTGCAGGGCCTCGCGGAAGCCGAGACCCACCCGATCCCGACGCCCGACAAGTACGAGCGCCTTCGCCGCGACAGCGTCCAGGCCAAGCAGCAGGCCGAGGTCGACGACTTCGTCACGCGCAAGGGCGGCAGCGTCGAGACCGCCTCGACGCCCGGCTACAAGGGCGGTCCCGCGACCGACGTCGAGTACTACATCGTCCCCACGCGAGCGCTCTTCCGCTCCTAGGGACCCGGTCGGCCGGCCCCGCGCCGGCCACCCCACCACCGCCCCCCGGGAGCATCTCCCGGCGGGCCCGACGCCGGCGCCCGGAGTCGCACCGCCCCCGGGGCACGCGCACCAGGAAGCCTTCCTGGCAGGTACCAGATCCGGTGGCCGTCGCCGAGCGGGCCGATCCGTCGGCCGACCCGGCCACTCGTGCCAGGAAACCTTCCTGGCAGGTACCAAACCTGGTGGCCATCGCCGAGCGCGCCGCCGTCCCGCGCCTCCGCCACGCCCGCTTGCCGCCCCGGCCCGCGGCCGCCCCGGGCCCTCCCCGCGCCCCGATGAACAGCGTTTGTCCCGTCGTCGAACGGCGCGGACGCCGTCTTCGACCCCGGGGCGGCTCCGGACGCGCCACCGCGGCGGACACTGAACCATGCCGATCGTCGCCACCCGCCTGTCGCTCGTCCGCACCGCCCGCTGGCGCCCCGAGTTCGAGCTGCGCGAGGACGGACGGCCCCTCGGCCGGCTGCTCTGGGGCGGCGCGCCGGGCACCGCCGAAGCGACGGTCGGCGACCGCGTCTTCACCCTCGCCCCGGGGATCGGCTGCTCAGCGGTCGACGCGACCGGCGCCGACGGCCGCCTGGGCGCGCGCCTGCGCGACGGCGAGATCACGCTGGGGAGCGAGACCCGGCCCGCCGTGACCTGGCTGCGCAACCGCACCAAGGGCACGTGCGCGGAGCTCGTCGGCCCGTCCTGCAGCGCGACGCTGCGGGTCCGCCGGCGGACCGTGGCCGGCTACGACGTGGCGGTCGACGGCGAGCTGCAGGAGCGCGAGCTGCTGCTCCTGCTTGCCGGGTACGACCTGATGCGCTGACCGCGGGCCGCCGCCCGTCGTGGCGGTCCTCGACGGCCGGTGTCCCGCGTCGCCCACGGGCCGGACGGGTCCGGTCCGCACCCCGGCGACCACGCCGTCGCGATCAACGACCAGTTCCGGGCACACCCAGAAACTGACACCAAACCGCGCTCAGTCCCGCGCGAGCGGCAGGCGGACCACGAACGACGCGCCGCCGTCGGGCGCGTTGGACGCCCGGACGGTGCCGTCGTGCGCGTCGACGATCGCCGCGACGATCGCGAGGCCCAGGCCCGCGCCGCTCTTGCCGCGGGTCCGGCCGCCCTCGGCGCGCCAGAAGCGCCCGAAGATCGCCTCCGGGTCCTCCGACGGCAGGCCGCGTCCGTGATCGCGGACCTCGACCTCGACGTGGCCGTCGGTGACGGTCGTGGTGACCGCGACCGCGGTGCCGGCCGGCGTGTGGACCAGCGCGTTGCGGACGAGGTTCGTCAGCACCTGGCGCAGCTGGCCGTCGTCGCCGTGGACGAGGGCCTCCCCCGCGCCGGCGGTCGTGATCGACCGCTCGGGGTCGATCGCGCGGGCGTCCTCGGCGGCGTCCTCGGCGATCAGCGCGACGTCGACCGGACCGTAGGCCTTCTCCGGCGCCTCGTCCAGGCGGGCGAGCACGAGCAGGTCCTCGACGAGCACGCCCATCCGGGCGGCCTCGTCCTCGATCCGGCCCATCGCCTTCTTCAGGTCCTCCGGTGTGCTCACCGCGCCGACGCGGAAGAGCTCCGCGTACCCCCGGATCGACGCCAGCGGCGTGCGCAGCTCGTGCGACGCGTCGGAGAGGAACTGGCGCAGCCGTCCCTCGCTGGCCTCGCGCTCCGCGAAGGCGCCCTCGAGCCGGCCGAGCATCCCGTTGAGCGCCAGGCCGAGCCGCCCGACCTCGGTCTTCGGCGTCGCGTCCGTCACGCGCTGGTCGAGGTCGCCCGCGGCGATCTCGCCGGCGGTGGTCGCCATGCGGTCCAGGGGACGCAGGCCGATCCGGACGAGCACCCACGACAGGCCGATCAGCAGCGCCAGCGCGATGGCGATGACGATCGCCTCGGTCTGCAGCAGCCGGGAGAGCGTGTCGTCGACGTCCGTGAGCGGGACGGCGACGACGATGAAGCCGTCGGCCAGCGCGGCGCGGACGGCGCTGGTGCCGCCGGTGCCGGTGGACACGGGCAGGCCCGTGCCGCCCGCTCCCCCGCCGGGCCGGGTGCCGGGCGGGTCGTGGGCGATGGTCTGGACGCGGTAGCGCACGCCGTCGTCGCCCGCCGCGGACGCCGTGAAGGTCATGCCGGGGCGCAGGGTCTTGGGCAGGACCGGGGTCGGGAGCCGTGGGGCGTTCAGCGACGGGCGAGCACGCGCCTCGACGCCGACCTTCGTCCCGGCTGCGGAGCGCAGCTCGCCGTAGACCCCCGGCAGCAGGTCGTTGTCGCTCGCGGGCCCGAAGCCGCCACCGGGGCCGCCCGCGGGCGGGACACCGGGGGGTCGGCCGATCCCGCCGCCGGCGCCGGCGGACGCGCCGGCCCCGGCCGACGCCGCCTTCCGGGTCACGTCGTTGTTGTCCGCCAGCCGGCGGCTCACGCCCTGCTCGGCGGCGCGCAGCTGCCCGTCGACCTGGTCGAGCAGCGCGCCGCGCTGGCTCGTGTAGGTGACGGCGGCGAGCGCGAGCATCGCCACGGCCGTCAGCACGAAGACGAGCGCGATCAGGCGGACGCGCAGGGTCATGGGGCGGTGCGGAGGTCGGGGTCGACGCGACGGCCCACGGAAGGCCGCGCGACGGGCTCGGGTCGCGCCACGGCGGACACGGAACGGGGGCGCACGGGCCTCAGCGCCTCGGGGCGCGCAGGGCGTAGCCGACGCCGCGGGCGGTGTGGATCAGGGACGGCAGGCTCTCGCCGCCGGCGCCGTCGAGCTTCTTGCGCAGGTACGAGACGTACGTCTCCAGCACGCGGGCGTCGCCGCCGAAGTCGTAGTCCCAGACGTGGTCGAGGATCTGCGCGCGGGTCAGCACGCGGCGTGGGTTGCGCAGGAAGTAGCGCAGCAGCCGGTACTCGGTGTCGGTCAGGTCGACGAGGTGGCCGGCGCGGGTGACCTCGCGCGTGTCCTCGTCCAGCTCGAGGTCCTCGAAGCGCAGCGTCGGGGACTCCTCGGAGGCCTGGCCGGTGCGGCGCAGGATCACGCGGATGCGCGCGACGAGCTCCTCCAGCGAGAACGGCTTGGTGACGTAGTCGTCGCCGCCGGAGGTCAGGCCGCGGAGCTTGTCCTCCGTCGCGTCGCGGGCGGTGAGGAAGACGATCGGCACGTGGCCGCGCTGGGCGCCGAGCCTCTCGGCGACGTCGAAGCCCGTCATGTCGGGGAGCATCACGTCGAGGACCATGATCTGCGGGCGGAACGCCTCGACCTGGGCCAGCGCCTGCTCGCCCGTCCCGGCGGTCGCGACCTCGAAGCCCTGGAAGCGCAGGGCCATCGACACGACGTCGACGATGTTGGGCTCGTCGTCGACCACCAACACGCGGTGGGCAGGGGCCTCCTGGGTGCTCATGCGGGCAGCATCGCACCCGTTCCTGGGAGCTGCCTGTGGACGAGCTGGGAACGCGGGCGCGCCGTCCTGCTAGAACCGGGGGCGTGTCGAACCCGCTCCAGCGCGTCGCGATCTACTTCGGGGTGCGCAAGCCGGACGACACCGGCCCGCCGCCCCCGGACGACCGGACGCTGCTGCAGGTGATGCTCGGCAACCTGATCATGGCGGCGATCGCCGGCGGGATCTCGGCGCTCCTGGGCAGCGACGCGGTCGAGGCGATCGCGTTCGGCGCGCTGATCTACATCTTCTTCCTCTACATGGATCTCCGCGCGCGGCGGAAGCGGCGCGAGGGCGACGGGTCGCCGCCGGCGGCGTAGGAGCGGGCGATGCAGGCGCTGGTGGACGGGAGCGCGGGCCACCTGGGCGAGGCCGTGATGCGGCGGCTGCCCGAGAAGGCGCGCGGAGCCACCGCGACGGGACGCGCGGGCGACGGGACGCGCGGGCGACGGGACGCGCGGGCGCCCGGCGTAGACGTCGAGGATTCGACCGTGCGTTTCTCCTTCTCTGGGAAGAAGGACCGCACGATGGAGCGAGCCCTCGCCCTCGCGGTGCGGTTCTCCGTCTGACCCCGCGTCGTCGCGGGTCAGCGCCGCATCTCGTGGCCCGCGTCCGCCAGCAGCGCGGCCGCCTCCTCGACGCGGTCCGCCGGGACCAGCACGAGGTCGGCGTCGAACGTCGACGTGACGAAGACCGGGAGCCCCGCCTCCGACAGCGGCCGGATCACGGCGAGCAGCATGCCGGGCAGGTCGAGGTCGTGGGCGGCCTCGCCGTGGAACGCCCGCCAGGGCTCGGTCGGGGTCTCCCCCGCTCGGGCACGCCGGACGACCGTGACGCCGTCGGGGGCGCGGACGACCGTGACCCAGTCGTCGTCCGCAGGCGGGCCGGGGACTCCCCGCTCGACGACGATCTCGCCCTCGAGCAGGCGCAGCGGCTGGGTCGGCGGGGGCATCGGCGGAGCCTACGACGGGCCACCGGAACGAGGGCGCGCCCCGGCCGGCGGCCGGGGCGCGTGGTCCTGCGGTGCCGGTCGCGCGCCGGCGCCGGCGCGTGCCCTACGAGGCGCTGACCGCGTAGAGCGTGCCGCCGCTGACGGTGACCGCCGTGACGGCCTTGCCGTGGGCCTTGACCCAGGTGTTCAGCGCGCTGGAGCTGTTGCCGCCCGGCCCGCCGCCGCTGTTCGTCGAGACGAGGACGTACTTCAGCTCGCCGTCCTTGACCATCTGCGCCATCTGGGCGACGGTCGGGGCGGGGTCGCTGCCGCCGAAGCCGCCGATCGTCACCACCGGCTCGCCGGTCTTGATGATCACGTCGGCCGTGGTCTGCGAGCCGCTCGCGGCGAAGAGGTACTTCGCGGAGCCCTGGTGCTTCTGCAGGTAGGCGATGACCGCGTCGCTGACCGAGCCGCCGCCCATGCCGCCGCCCCCGCCCATCCCGCCGGTGCGGGTGGAGGAGCCGGACGACGTCGTGCCGGACGGGAGCGCCGTCGCGGACGAGCCCGAGGTGGTGCCCGTCGCGCCGGAGCCCGTCGGCGCGCCCGCGGGCGGGGTGCCGCCCATGCCGCCCGAGGGCCGGCCACCGGACGGCGGGGTGCCCATCCGGCCACCCTGGCCGCCGCGGCCGCCCATCCCGCCGGGGCCGCCCATGCCGCCCTGAGACGCGGACGCCGGACCGGCGAGGACGTTGTTGCCGTTCAGCGAGCGGCCGGCGCTCGCCACCGCGTAGGACGCCGGGCCCGCGGAGACCGCGAGGACGCCCGTGACGGCGGCCACGACGGCCAGGCGGCGCATCGAGGTGCCGGGGCGACGGAGGGCGAGCGAGGCCAGGACCGCGACGCCGGCCAGGACCGGGACGGCGACGCGCAGCCAGGGCTGGAAGTCGTCGGCGCGGCCGAGCAGCTCCATCGACAGGTAGGCGGTGCCGGCGACCGCGACGGCCAGGGCGGCGTGGGCGACGACCGAGGTGCGGGCCGCCCGGAAGAGCAGGACCAGGCCGACGGCGGAGAGGCCGGCGATCGCCGGGGCCATGGCACTCGTGTAGTACGGGTGGAAGATGCCCTTGGCCGTCGAGAAGACGAGCACGTGGACGAGCATCCAGACGCCGAGGAGCACGGTCACGGCGCGGGCCTTGTCCGTCCGCGGGCCGCGGCGGGTCAGCCACAGCGCGGCGACGAGCGAGAACGCGGAGAGCGGCAGCAACCAGGCGATCTGGGCGCCGACCTGCTCGTTGAACATGCGCCAGATGCCGGCCGTGCCGCCGAAGGAGGCGCCGCCTGCGCCGCCCATTCCCCCCTCGTTGCCGGTGATCCGGCCGAGGCCGTTGTAGCCGAGGATGAGGTTCCAGGCGGAACCGTCGTCGGAGCCGCCGATGTAGGGCTTGGAGCCGGGCCACAGCGAGACGGCGGTCGGCCAGGCGGCCGAGACGACGGCCATGACGACGCCGGCGATCGCGAGCTGACGGACACGGGTGAGGAGCTTCGGCGGGCCGGCGAGCAGGTAGACCGCGCCCAGTGCGGGGACGATCATCCAGCCCTGGAGCATCTTCGTCATGAAGGCGAGGCCGACGAACGCCGCGGCCCAGAGGAGCCACTTGGTCTTCCCGCCCTCGACGGCGCGCATCGTGGCGTAGGCCGAGGCGACGAGCAGGAGGATCAGCAGCGCGTCGGGGTTGTTGACGCGGCCGATCGCGACGGTGATCGGGGTGATCGCCAGCAGCGCGGCGGCGAGCAGGCCGGCGGCCGCGGCGGTCGAGGAGCCGAGCCGATCCTGCAGCGCGCGGCGGACCGTCGCGTAGAGCAGGCCGACCGACGCCAGGGTGCAGAGCGCCTGGGGCAGCAGCATGCTGAAGCTGCCGAACCCGAGGACCCGCGACGACAGGCCCATCAGCCAGATCGAGAGCGGCGGCTTGTCGACCGTGATGAACGATCCGGGATCGAGCGACCCGAAGAACCAGGCCTTCCACGACACCGTGGAGGACTTCACGGCGGCGGCGTAGTAGGTGTTCGACATGCCGCTGGAGGAGAGGTTCCAGAGCAGCAGCAGGCCCGAGCCGACAAGGACCGCCAGGAGCGCCGGGCGGATCCACGCCGGGTCGCCCTCGCGGCCGCGGACGAGCGTGGCGAAGCGGCCGCGGCCGGCGCCGGACGCGGCCGGGTCGCCCACCGGGTCCCGGCTGCCGTCCCGGCCGGGCCCCGTCCGCGTCTCGGCGTCGCTCCCGTCCGCAGCGTCGGCGGGCGGCGCGTCGGCGGGCGGCGCGCCGGTCGGTGCGTGCGGGGTCGCGACGGCGAACCGCCGCTGACCCCCGAGGGGTGTGTCGCGGGCCGGGCGCGGGCGGGCGCGGCGACCGAGGGCGTTCTCGAACATGCCGCCACGATCGAGGGGGGCCGTGAGGACGACGTGGGCGTTCCCTGGGAGACGGCTGGGAGGGGTCGGTCGGGACGAGGCTCCACTCGCTCCGACGGGCTCGACGTTTCCGTCAACATCAACAAAAAATGTGGGCGGCACGATGGCCGCTCGCGACGAGCTAGGGCGTATAAGGCGCCCAACACAACATTGTACGCCGCTACCCCGCCCCCAGCCGCCTCGCCATAGGCAGGGATTCTTCAACGCTCAGTCGGCTTCCGCCGTTTCACTGCATTCTCCAAGCCCCCAAGGCCGAAATCGCCCGCCGCAGCAAAACACCCAGCGCGATCGATACAGCGAGCCAAGCCATGATCATGACTGTTGCGAGCCACCAAAATTCCCCAACCCCACCCCCCGCAACTCGGCGAACTACGGCATAAATGGGCCAGATCACAGAAAGCCCGACCGTCGACCAGTGACCAATAAGAACTCCGGTCAACAGTCCAACAACGAGCAATATCGAAAGGGTACCTACCACGCTCTACCGATCGCAGCGAAGCGTCCCGTCGATTGCACCTGGTACTGGGACAGGCAGGGGAAGGCTCGCCTCTTCGGCACTATCCTCATCACGAAGGCTCTGAGCAGCATCGAGAAGAAAAGTCCCACGGTACTCGTCAGAAATACCAGTGCCAGCGAACAATACGATTGTCGAGTATCCAGTATAAACCTCGATCCGATCGACTCCCGTATCGTCTCCAAAAACATACAATGGTGCGCCCCGAACGGTCCGTCGATTGAGAAGTTTTGGGGGGCCGGCGAACACCCCCTTTGCGACCTCGACGCCATTGGCTTCGCCACCAACGGCGTAGTCAGCAGGGCTTCGCTCGCACGCAGGCCATACTTGGATCTCCAAGGGGAGAGCACAGCCCGAATCCGCGGAAGGGGTGCAGTCCCCATAAAACGTACTGATGTAGTTGGCACGGCCGGCTGACGCGGTGGAGTCGGGCGACACAGTCGACCTCTCTATCGATTCGCCGCCAACCGACCCGCAGTTCCGGATGGACCTTCCTCGATCCAGACCCGAGAACGTCGCTCCAACGTTGAACTCCGCCACAGGCTGCGTACACGCCCTCGCGGCCGCTGTGGACTGCGCGCCAGAGGCGGCCTGAGCCGTTCCCTCGTCTTCGAGAAACGCGATCAGCGACACGGCGATAACCGTCGAGACCAAGCCCAAGATTGCAATCTTCTTAATCATCCCCGCACACCCCGCATCGTGATCAAACGTCAATGTGTAAGAATCCAATAGACCGAGCCAGTACTACCGGCGATGTCGCCGTTGCACTGCATGAAATTCTGAGTGTTACCCCAGTTCTGGTTATCACCAATAGAATATCCATCGTTGACCATCAAGTTGGTCAGCTGAATTCGGCCTTGATCAAATCCGCTACCGCTGATGTTGCTCGTATTAGACGCGACCGCATGCCCGCACGTCCCGAACTCTTCATAGTGCGGGGTCGCGAAAACTTCGCGCCTCCCCTTGAGGTCTAGGTCATAGTTCGCAAAGAGGCGCACATGGAATCGCGTAAGATCGCCACTCGCGGTCTGGGCGTCCACAGGCCCGCACACCCCGTGAGACTTTCCGTCCTGGGCCCCACCGGTGTGTACCTTCCAGTTCCCGGCGTGTTCGATCATAGACTCTACATCTGCCGAGACGATTGGATATGGACCACCCGGCCGATCAACCTTGCCGTAGAACACCATCGTCACCGGATCAGTCCGCCCGCTTACGAGACAGCCATAGTCGGGCTTGAACGCGTAACTCGACTGGACGTAGTGTGCCCCCGCTGAACCCGCATTGAAGGCGAAAAGGCCAACGCCGATGCTTGCCAGCAGAAAAGCGAATCCTCAGCGAATAGAGGAGCGCATAGTCCGAGACTCGCAGGCCACGAGTACGGCGTCAAGGTTGAGTTCTACTTCTTGATTATGAGGATCTGATGGGGTAATCCGCGCAACATTGCCCCATCTTCGTGCCGGTATAATTTCGTGTTTGTCGAAACGTTCTCACTGTGACGCAAGGCACGAGCATTGGGCGTAAGCGTTCAGGGGGTTGTCGGGGCGGTTTGAAGGAGTCCTTCTCGTTGCCGCGAATGGTGTGTTGTGCGGGAGTTTTCTCGTGAGGAGCTGGAGACCCAGGCCCGGATCGATCCGGGACCGTTGGTCGAGCTCGTTCTCGAGCTGCAAGCCGAGAATCGTCTGTTGCGTGCCCAGGTACAGCAGCTCGGGCGGCGCGTCGATGCGCTGGAAGAGCAGCTCCGCGGGTCCTCGCGTAACAGCAGCCGGCCGCCGTCCAGCGATGGTCCCGCAGCCGTCAAGCGGTCGCGGTCGTCGAGGAGCCCGTCGGGTCGCACACCGGGCGGCCAGCCCGGCCATGAGGGCCATCACCGCAAGCTCGTGCCAGCCGAGCAGGTCGATGTGATCGTTGAGCATCGTCCTGATCGCTGCCCGTGCGGGTGCGATCTGGAAGGCGCACGATCGAGCGGGAGCTCAAGCGCTCCTCCACGGTGCTCGCCGGCCTGTACCAGCAGGTGCTCGATGCGGTCCGTGGCGCCGGCGTCGTGCACGCCGACAAACGAGCTGGCGCCGTCAGCACGACCACGGGAAGGGCTGGCTGTGGGTCGCTACGACCGGGCCGCTGGAGCCGGTTCAGGCGACCGCGTTTCGTCTCGACCGGTCGAGGTCCAAGGCGGCGGCCACACGGCTTTTGGGGCGAGTTGCCGGGCGGGATCGTCGTCAGTGACCGCTACTGCGGCTACAACGACTTGGACCCGCTGCAACAGGCATGCTGCTGGGCGCATCTCAAGCGCGATCTCGTGAAGCTCTCCGAACGCGCCGGGCCGCCCGGCCGCCCGGCCGGATCGGACGACTCCTGCTGCACCAGACCCGTCTGGTGTTTGCCGCGATCGACCGGTACCGCGAGCAGCGCGACTTCGCCGCGCTGCAGCGTGAGATCGCGCCGATTCGTCACCAGGTCGACGCGCTGCTGCACGAAGGCACCGAGCTGAGGTCGCACGGAGGCGGCCGCGCCGACTTCGGGACCTCCGCGGTCTCGACGTCGATGAGCTCCGGCGCTCCCACGTCGGGCCGAGCCGGGAGGACCGGCGACGCTCAGGAGCAGGGCGTCGCCGGGTGGGGTGGCCGCGGGGCCGCCGGCGCGTAGGGGGCCCGCGTCCGCAGGCCGCTGACGGCGATCCGGGAGGGACCGTCCGGCAGGGAGCCGACGACCCAGGCCATCGCGGCGCCGGAGCCCCCGGTGGCCAGGCCGGCGTCCCGGACGGAGATCCGCGGCAGGACCTGCGGGCGCCGGAACGCGGTCGCGCCGGCGGGCCGCAGGGCGACTTCGAGCCGCGAGGCGCCCGACGCGTCGAAGGCGTCGCGCCACGTCGCCACGACGGTGCCGTCGGCGAGCGTCGCAGCCTGCGGATACAGCGCGATCTGACCCGGCGTCGACAGCCGCTGTGTCGTCGTCCCCGTCGCGTCGGGCACGAGGGGCCCGGCGCCGACGACGCCGGCCCGGATGTTCCCGCAGTCCGTGTCGGTACCCCGTGACGCGCCACTGACCGCGAACGGCGTGCCGTCGGCGAGCGCGACGACGGCACCGTCCACGAAGCCGCTGCCGGGACGCGGCAGGCGCAACGGCGGAGCGAACGTGCCGTCCGGAAGCCGGCGGACCCAGCGTGCGTCGCCGGCCACGGCGGACGTGCCGACCGTGTAGCCCACCATCAGGGCGTCGCCGCCCTGCAGCGCGACGCCGCCGTCGATCCCGGGCTCGCTCGTGAAGGCCACCGGCGGTCCGAAGCGGTCGGCCCGCGGCGGCATCAGGCGCAGGACGGCGGTGCGGTCCCCCAGGGCGTCGGCGGCCGGGCCGGTCGACCAGCCGACGGCGACGGTGCCGTCCTTCGTCGTCGCGACGTCGAAGGGATCGCCCCGGTGGACGGTCGCCAGGGCCCGCGCCCCGGTGATCCGGCCCGAGGAGCCGACCGTCGCGGTGCGGAGCGCCATCCGGCCGCCGCCGATCCGGCGCGAGAGGACGAGCGCCACGCGGCCGTCCGGACGCACCGCCGCTGCGAAGCCCGGCCGCTGGTTCCAGGGCTGGCGCTGGACGACGCGCAGCGGCCCGAACCCCCCGCCGGGCGGCGCGAACGAGCAGCCGATCACGGCGTCGCCCCGCCGAGGATCGTCGCCGAAGCACGCGACGAACCCGCCGCCGGGCCGGCCGAGCACGACGGCCCCGCCGACCGACCCGGCGGCCCGGGACCCGGCCCGAACGACCTGCGGGCGACCGAGCCGCTCCACGCTCGGCCCGATCGCGGCGCGGTAGCCGAAGGCGCTCGAGCGTCGCCCGAACGTCCGCCAGAGGACGGCCACGCGCCCGGTCGGCGCGACCGCCACGACGGGGTTGTCGACCGCACCTCCGCGCGGGCTGATCAGCCGTGGCGCTCCGAACCCTGCCGCCGGCGCGGCGGCCGGGAGGGCGGCGAGCAGGACGCCGGCCAGGAGCGTGCCCCCGGCCAGAAGCGCCGCGAGGGTCGGGGCGGCGCGGGAGCGGACGGCTGCGGGGCGACTCGGGACCACGGGAGGCACCGGCCAGTCCGGCGCGGCGTGACGCCCGGCGCCGAGGACCCGGGCTGGAGGACGTGGGGATCGGGACGGCATGGTGCTCCTGGGACGAGGCGTGTATCTGAGGAAACACCCCGCCGGGCCGGTCGGTGCGGCGGCCGCGCCGACCTGGCGCGTCGGCGGTCGTCTCGGCGTGAGGCCGGGGCGTGGTGCTCCGGCGCCGGGGCCCGTCGTCGCGGCCACCGTCCCCGTTCGGGGGACCCGCGGGCTCGCGGGCCCGCGAGCTCAGCCGGCGGCGCGGATGGCGCTCGCCAGGCCTTGCAGGTCGTAGAGGCCGTCGACCGAGGCGACCTTCTTGCCGACCTTCTGGACGAGGGCCATGATCTGCGTCGAGCCGACCCGGCCGCCGCTGACGCCGCCCATGCCGCCACCCTGGCCCGTGCTCGAGGCCAGGACCCAGCGGATGGTGCCGTTCTCGACCTGCTGGGCGAGCCACTCGGCGGTGACCGCGCTCTCGCTGCCGGAGAAGCCGCCGATGCCGGCGACCTTCACGGTCGAGCTCGACGCGCCGGTGAGGATCGCGCTGGCCGCACCGCTCTGGCTGGAGACCGCGATCGTGCCCCCGCCCTGGGTCGCCGCGTACTTCACGGCCGCGGTCAGCTCGGTGGTGTCGCCGCCGAACATCCCGCCGCCGCCGCCGAAGCCGCCGCGCCCGCCGGTGGTGGCGGCCGACGTGGTGGAGCCGGAGGTCGTCGGGGTCGCGGTCGTGCCGGGCGGGAGGCCCGTGGCAGCCGAGCGGCCGGCAGTCGTGCCCCGGTTGGTCGTTCCGGACGTCCCGCCCGGGTCGCCCATGCCCGGCATGCCGCCGCGCTGGCCGCCGCCGGGGCCGCCCATCCCGCCGCGTCCGCCGCCCGGGCCGCCCATGCCCATGCCGGCCGACGCGGGGCCGCCGGCGGGGAAGGTGCTCGAGGTCGCGTGGCCGAGCGTCTGGACCGCCCAGGTGCCCGGGGCCGTCAGCAGCAGGGCGACGATCGCGGCGAGGACCGTCGAGCGGACGCGCCGCCCGCCGAACCGTCCGACGCCGTCGTGGCCGACGACCAGGGCGAGCGAGGCGACGATGCCGCCGGCGATCAGGACCGGGGCGATCCAGTCCATGTCGGTCGCGCTGTTGTGGATGACCACGAGCTCGGTGGCGACGCCCGCGGCGATCAGGGCGGGGCCCATGGCGCGCAGGACGATCCGCTCGAACCGGCCGTCGGCATCGGTGGTGACCGCGGTGCGGTCCGTGGTCGAGGCATCCGCGAACAGGGTGCGGACCCGGGTGGCGATGCCGCCCGTCGTCGTGGGGCGGTCCACCGGAGCGGTGCCGCTTGCCGCGACGGCGTGGTCCGTAGCGGTGCCGCCCGTCGCGCCGCCCGTCGCGCCGCCCGACCGCCGCGCCGAGCGCCCGGTCGCGACCGTCCCGACACCGGCCCCGACCAGGGCGGCGACGAACGGGGCCAGGAGCGACACGTAGTAGGGGTGGAAGATGCCCTGCGCCCGGCTGAAGGCGACCGCGGTGACGAGGAACGCGCCGCCCATCGCCAGCAGGAAGCCGGTGCGGCGGTCGGTGCGCCGCAGGCGGGTCAGGAGCAGCAGGCCCAGGCCCGCGACCAGCGCGGTGCCGATGAGCCAGCCGGCCTGGCCGCCGAGGGCCGCGTTCAGGAGCCGGAAGGGGCCGGTGTCGCCGCCGAAGACGCCGCCCATGCCACCCCCACCCCCGCCGCCGCCACCGCCCGGCGCGGCACCCATGCCGCCCCCGCCGCCCGTGCCGCCGCCGTTGCCGGCTATCCGCGCGACGCCGCCGCCGGCCCCACCGCCCGGCCCACCGGACTGCCCGAAGAGGCGGCCGAGCCCGTTGTACCCGAAGATCAGCGACCAGATCGAGTTGTCGTTCGTGCCCGAGATCCACGGGCGGGAGCCGGCCGGCGTGAGCCACATCAGCACGGGCCAGGCGAGGCCGACGACCGCGGCGACCGCACCGAAGATCCCGAGCTCGCGGACGGCCTTCATCCGGCCGTTGGGGGCGATCCACAGCCAGGCGGCGACGATGCCGGGGACGATCGTCAGCGCGGCGGCCATCTTCGTCTCGAAGCCGAGCCCGATCATCAGGCCGGAGAGGGCCATCCAGCGGACCCTGCCGTCCTCGAGGCCGCGGACGAGGAACCACAGCGCCGCGACGGAGCAGAGGATCAGCAGTGCGTCGGGGTTGTTGTGGCGCGAGATCGCGACGGCGATCGGCGTCAGGACGAGCGCCAGGCCGGCGACCGAGCCGGCGAAGCGGCCGAAGACGCGGCGGGCGACGTCGTAGGTCAGGCCGACGGTCGCCACGCCCATCAGGGCCTGCGGCACGAGGTAGGACCAGGACGAGAAGCCGAAGACGCGGACCGAGAGCGCCTGGACCCAGAGGGCCAGCGGCGGCTTGTCGACGGTCTGCACGCCGGCGGAGTCGAAGGAGCCGTAGAGGAAGGCGTGCCAGTTGGTCGACATCGACTTCACGGCGGCCGAGTAGTAGTCGTTCGCCTGGCCGTTGATGCCGAGGTTCCAGAGGTTCAGGACCGCGGCGAGGACGAGCAGCGCGAGGAGCTCGGGCCGGCCGCGCAGGGCGGCCGCGACGCGGGCGACGCGGGAGCGGTCGTCGGCGCCGTCGGCGGACGCGGCGTCCGGTTCGTGGTCGGTCGCGCGGCGGGGCCGCAGCGAGAGCGGAGGGGTCTGGGTGGCCATGAGGAGTTCCGGGGGTGTGGGTGGGAGGAGTCGTGGTGGGGCCGCGGGGGGGGGCGGCGACCGCACCGCGGGTAACCCCGGCGGGGCCGGGGGGGGGGGCGGGCGCG
>NZ_JBFAPC010000103.1:0-21060 GCF_040675535.1 Patulibacter sp. NPDC049589
TGTAGCACGTTGACCCTCGCCCGCGACGGGAGGCCGCGGAGGGCCGGCGGCCCAGCGGACGGCCCGGGCGGCGAGCGGCGGCCACGGGAGGTCCTCCGGGCCGAGGACCGCGCGCGCGAGCAGCACGGCGTGCGGCGCTCTCGTCCCGGCCGGCCCCAGCGCGGCGAAGAGCGCGTCCGGGTCCGTCGGGCCGGTGCGGAGCCCCGCGATCCGCTCCGTCGCGCCGGCGGTCCGCACGACGGCGGCCCGCAGCTCCCTGCTGGGCCGCAGGCGGTCGAGCGCCCGTCCGGGGTCCGGCGCCGGACGCACCAGGGCGGCCAGCGCCAGGACCAGGCGGTCGTCCGGGCCCGCCGTGATCGCGGCGAGCGCCGAAGCGTGCTCCGCCGCGGCCTCGGGCAGCCGGGGGTCGTCGCCGAGCAGCCGGGCCAGGACCGCCGCCACGTCGGGCCGCAGGGCCCCGCCGGCGGTCGTGGCGTGCGGGACGAGCGCCGCGAGCGCTCCGACGGCCTCCGCCGTCGTCAGGCCCCGGCGCCAGCCGGGGCCCGTCAGGGTCCGCGAGAGCTCGGGCAGCGTCCGCTCGCCCGGGACGTCGGCCGCCAGCGCGGGAGCGGAGCGTGCCGCCGCGGCGACGGTGGCCGCGTCGGGCGCGGCGTCGAGCTCGGCGGCGAAGCGGGCGAGGCGCAGCACGCGGACCGGGTCGGACGAGAACGACTCCGGGCCGACGGCGCGCAGGCGGCGCGCGCGGAGGTCCGGCTCGCCGCCGAACGGATCGACGAGGGTCCCGCCCGCGATCGGCTCGGCGATCGCGTTGACGGTGAGGTCGCGGCGGCCCAGGTCCTCGGCCAGGTCGGCGCCCTGCAGCGGCGTGAGGTCGACCTGCCACGCGACCGGCGCGTCGGCGGGGGCGCAGGCGCGCCAGGCGCCGTACACGTCCGACAGCGGGAAGGCGTGGCCGCCGGCGCGGCGGGTGATGCCGCGCGCCAGGCCGCGGAGGACCTCCGCGTCCGTGGAGGCGACGGCGAGGTCCAGGTCGGCCGTCGGACGGCCCAGGAGGCGGTCGCGGACGGCTCCCCCGACGATCCACGCGTCGGGCCCGTCCTCCAGCGCTTCCCGGACGTGGGCGAGGACCTCGGCGGACGGGTCGCCCGGCGCCTCGGGCGCCTCGCCGCTCACCGCTCGGGCGTCCCGGACGGGACCGCCGCACCGTCGTGGTGGTGGACCCGCGGCACGCGCGGGCCGACGCCGCAGGTGACCTCGTAGTTGATCGTCCCCAGCAGGCCGGCAACGTCCTCGGCGGTGATCCGCTCGTCGCCGTCGCGGCCGATCAGGCGGGCGGTGGCGCCGGTCGCCGTCGTGGCGCCGGGACCGAGGTCGACGCCGATGCTGTCCATCGACACGGTGCCCGCGATCGGGCGCCGGACGCCGTCGACGAGAACCGCGCCGGTGTTCGTGAGGCCGCGCCGGACGCCGTCCGCGTAGCCCGCCGCGACGGTCGCGATCGTGGTCGGGGCGTCCGCCACGAAGCGCCGGCCGTAGCCGACGCTCTCCCCCGGCTCCAGCGGCTTGACCGCGACCACGCGCGCCGCCAGCTCGAGCGCGGGCTCGAGCCCGTGGTCGTCCGGGTCGTGGTTCATCGGGTCCAGCCCGTAGATCGCGATGCCGGGGCGGACGAGGTCGAAGTGGGCCGCCGGGTCGCGGAGCATCGCCGCGCTGTTGGCGGCGTGCAGGACCACCGTGGGATGACGCCGGCGGACGTCGGCGGCCCACGCCGTGAACCGCTCCAGCTGGACGGCGAAGAGCGAGTCCGCCGGGTCGTCGGCGGTGGCGAAGTGGGTCATCGCCCCGGAGAGGCGCAGCGGCGGGGCCCCGGCGACCCGGTCGCAGAGCTCGAGGGCGACGGCAGGGTCGCGCTGGCCGAGGCGCCCCATCCCGCTGTCGAGCTTCACGTGCACGTCGGCAGGCCGCCCGAGGCGCTCCAGGCGGTCGACGCCCTCCGCGTCCCACACGACGACCTCTGCTCGGGCGTCCAGCGCCTCGGGCAGGTCGTCGTCGTCCAGCGGGCCGAGCACGAGCAGCCGGGCGTCGATGCCGCCGAGGCGGAGCGCCGTGGCCTCCGCCGCCGTCACGACCGCGAGCCACGTCGCGCCGCCGGCCACCGCCGCGCGGGCGGCCGCGACCGCCCCGTGGCCGTAGCCGTCCGCCTTGACGACCGCGCAGACGGCGGTCCCGGGCCCGACGCGGCCGGCGAGCAGCGCGACGTTGCGCTCGATCGCGGCGACGTTGATGCGGGCGACGACGCGCATCGGCGCAACGCTACCGGGTGGGGTCCTGTCGGCCGTGGCCGGTCGCGTCGCGGCGGGCCTGCCCGAGCCGGTCGGCGACGTCGCGGGCCACGACGCCGTCGGGGCCGTGCTCGGCGGACGCCAGCGCGCCGGCCCGGAGGTGCAGCCAGACGCCCGCCGCGGCGGCGAGGAACGGGTCGGTCCCGCGCGCCAGGAGCGCGCCGACGAGGCCGGCCAGGACGTCGCCCGTCCCGGCCGTCGCGAGGCCGGGGACGCCGCCGGGGCTGATCGCCACCCGGCCGTCCGGGGCGACCACCAGCGTGTCGTCGCCCTTGAGGACCACGACGGCGTGGGCGCGGCGCGCGGCCTCGCGGGCGTGGTGGAGCCGGCGGGCGGTCACGTCGGGGGTCGCGACGTCCAGCAGCCGGGCGAGCTCGCCCGCGTGGGGCGTGAGGACCGTCGGGCGGTCCGGGTCGCTCCCGGCCAGGGCCTCCGGGTCGCCCGCGACGGCGGCCAGCGCGTCGGCGTCGAAGACGACCGGGCCCGCCACCCGGGCGACGAGGTCGCGCACGAGGGTCCCCCGCTCCCCGCCGCGCCCGAGCCCGGGCCCGACGACGAGCGTGCCGCCGTGGCCCGCGAGCGCGTCGAGCACCGGGTCCGCCGCCGCGGCCGTGACGCCGCCCTCGTCGTCGTCGGGCAGCACCAGGCCCAGCGCCTCGACGGGCGCCCGCGCGAGGATCCCCGCCTCGATGCTCGCCGGAGCCGCGACGGTCACGTAGCCGGCGCCACCTCGCATGGCGCCGCGCGCCGCGAGGCAGGGGGCGCCGCTCATGCCGGGCGAGCCCCCGAGGACGACGACGTGGCCGGAGCGGAACTTCGTGCCGTCGGCGCCGCGGGTGGGCAGCGCGTCGACCAGTCGGGGGGTGAGGACGCCGCCCCACGGGGCGGGGACCGTGTCGTCGGGGCGCGACGGGATGCCGATGGGAGCCACCACCAGGCGGCCCGTCCGGGACTTGCCGGGAGCGATCCAGTGGCCGGGCGCCGCGGCGTGGAAGCTGACCGTCGTGGTCGCCGTCACCGCGTGGTCCCCGGGCGTCTCGCCCGTCGTGGCGTCGACGCCGCTGGGCACGTCGCAGGCGACGACGGGGACGGCCGGACCCGGGGTCTCCGCAGCCCTCGGCGTCGTTGCGGTCGCGGGCGCGCCGGGATCGCCGGCCGCCGCCCGGGTGATCGCCGCGATCGCCTCCGCGGCGACCCCGCGCGGGGCGTCGCGGGCCCCGGTGCCGAGCACCGCGTCGACGATCACCGCCGCGCCGTCGAGGGCGCCGGGCCCCCACGGCACGCCCGGGCCGAAGGCGTCGCGGGCCGCCGCGGCGTCGCCCCGCAGCCGGCCGTCGTCGACGGTCGAGACCAGCCGCACCGGGCGGCCCTGCGCCGCGAGCAGCCGGGCCGCGACGTAGCCGTCGCCGCCGTTGTTGCCGCCCCCGCAGACGAGGACGACGAGCCCCTCCGGCACCAGCTCGACGACCGCGTCGGCCAGCGCCGCCCCCGCGGCCTCCATCAGAGCGCCCCCGCCCATGCCGAGCGTGCCGATCGCCCAGGCGTCCGTGGCGCGCATGGCCTCGGCGTCGACGAGCGGGTCGAGGCCCGCGGACAGCGGCGGGCGCTCCGCGGCGCTCACGCGGGCACCGCGGCCGGGACGACCGCCCACGCCACGGCGGCCGCGCTGCGCCGCTCGTGGGTGAGGGAGATGACGACGTCGACGCCGAGCTCCCGCGCACGGGCCGCGGCCGCGCCGTGCAGGCGGACGGTGGGCGGGCCGCCGTCGCCGACGACCTCGATCTCCAGGGGCCGGAAGGCGTCGAGCCGCAGGGCCTTCGTGACGGCCTCCTTGGCGCAGAAGCGCGCCGCGAGGCTGCGCGTCGCACGGGGCGCGCCGTCGCCGGCGGTGTGCTCCCCCGGCCGGAAGAGGCGGTCCCGGAGCCCCGGCCGCCGCTCCAGAGCCGCCGCGAGCCGGTCGACGTCCATCAGGTCGATCCCGACGCCCTCGTTCATGGCCCCGAGACTACCCGGGGTCTGCGCCGGCGACCCGAGGGACGCGCGTGCCGCCCGTCGCGACCGGCGCCCGCGGCGCGCACCGGCGCCCGAAGCACCGACCGCGGAGCGACGCGGTCCCGCGGCGTCAGCCGCCGACGCGCCCGGGGACCCGCAGGACGAGCGCCTCGCAGACCTCGCGCGCCTCGGCCTCGGTCGGGGCCTCGGCCATCACGCGCACGAGCTGCTCGGTGCCCGACGCGCGCACGAGCGTCCGGCCACGGCCCGCCAGGGTGGCGTCGGCGGCGTCCATGGCCGCACGCAGCTCCGGCGCGGTCATCGCGCCGTCGCGGTCCTCCACCGGCACGTTGATCAGCACCTGCGGCAGGCGCTCCATCCCCGCCGATTCGCCGAGGGGCGCGCCCGCGAGCGACTCCATCAGCAGCAGCGCCGCGGCGACGCCGTCTCCGGTCGGCGCGAAGCCCGTCTCCACGATGTGCCCGGACTGCTCGCCGCCGAGGCTCCAGCCGCGCTCGTCCAGCGCGGCCACGACGTGGCGGTCGCCGACGGGGGTCGTCGCGACGGGGATCCCGGCGGCGTCCATCGCGGCGTGGAAGCCGTAGTTCGACATGACCGTGACGGCGACGCCGCCCGTCAGCCGCCCCTCGGCGTGCAGGTGGCGGGCCATGATCGCCAGGAGCTCGTCACCGTCGTAGGCGCGGCCTCCGGCATCGACGGCCAGGACGCGGTCGCCGTCGCCGTCGAACGCGAAGCCGACCGCGGCGTCCTCGCGGACGACGAGTGCCTGGATCGCGTCGGGGTGGGTCGAGCCGACCCCGGCGTTGATGTTGCGCCCATCGGGCGCGTTGCCGATCACGACGACGTGGGCGCCGCGGCGCCGGAACGCCTCGGGCCCGACCGTGGCCGTGGCGCCGTGCGCGCAGTCCAGCGCGACCCGCACGCCGTGCAGGTCGAGGCCGGCGAAGCGCTCGTCCAGCGCGCGCAGGTGGTCCTCCGCCGCCCCGAGGAACGGGGCGATCCCGCCGATGTCGGTGCCGCGGGTCGCGGCGTCGGGCAGGTCCTCGACGAGCGCCGCGACGCGGTCCTCGAGCGCGTCGGGGAGCTTGCGGCCGTCGGGACCGAAGAGCTTGATGCCGTTGTCGGCGTGCGGGTTGTGCGACGCCGAGACGACGGCGGCGAGGTCGAAGCCCAGCCGTCCGACGAGGATCGCCGCCGCAGGGGTCGGGACCACGCCGGCCAGGTGGACGTCCGCGCCGGACGCCGCGGCCCCGGCCGCGAACGCGGCCTCGAGCATCGGGCCGGACTCGCGGGTGTCGCGGACCACGAGGACGCGCGGTCGGGCGCCCGCACCCGCGGGAGCACCACCGGGGGCGTCGCCGGTGGGGGCCGGCGCGTCGTCCCGGGAGGCGATGCCCCCCAGAACGGCAGCACGGCCGAGTCGCAGTGCGAGCTCGGCCGTGAGGACCGCGCCGGCCCTCCCGCGCACACCATCGGTGCCGAAGAGCCGGGACATGAAGCGCGTAGGTCCTAGCGCTTCGAGAACTGCGGGCGCTTACGCGCCTTCTTGAGGCCGGCCTTCTTGCGCTCCTTGACGCGCGCGTCACGCGTCAGGAAGCCACGCTTCTTGAGCTCGCCACGCAGGTTCGGCTGGGCGACCAGCAGCGCGCGGGAGATGCCGTGGCGCAGCGCGCCGGCCTGCGACGAGACGCCGCCGCCCTGGATGCTGGCGCGGACGTCGAGGTTGCCGTCCTGGCCGACGACCTCGAGGGCCTGCTTGATCGTGCGGAGCAGCGCCTCGCGCGGGAAGTACTCGTCGAGGCCCTTGCCGTTGACCGTGTAGACGCCGGTGCCCGGCGACAGGATCACGCGGGCGATGGCGGACTTGCGCTTGCCGGTGGCGGCGTAGCGGGCGCCCTCGGAGAGGTCGATCGACACGTCGGCGATCGGCTCGTCGGCGGCGTCGTCGCCGTCGGCGCTCTCGCCGTCGGAGGACTCGCCGTCGGCGTCGCCCTCGCTGTAGTAGCCGAACTCGTCCGGCTTGTCGCCCTGGGCGGCGCTGCCCTCGAAGACGAGGTCGACCTCGAGGTCGGCACCCGGGATGGCGGGCTTGACGCGCGGGGCGTCGTCCTCGTCGTCGGAGTCGTCCTCGGCGACGGCCTCCTCGGCGGGGGCCTCCTCCGCGACCGGCTCGGCCGGCGTCTCGGCGACGGGCGTGGCCTCGGCGGCGTCGGCCTGGGGAGCGTCCTCGGCGACCGCGGGGGTCTCCTCGGGCGTCTCGTCGGGGGTGACGTCGTCAGTCATCGGGCGTTGATCTCCAGGGCCTGCGGCTTCTGGGCCACGTGCGGGTGCTCGGGGCCGGCGTAGACCTTGAGCTTGGTCAGCTGCTTCTTCGCGAGGCGGTTCTTGGGCAGCATGCCCTTGACGGCCTTGCGGATGATCTCCTCGGGCTGCTTCTCGAGCTGCTCCTCGAAGGTGCGCGTGTACAGACCGCCCGGGAAGCCCGAGTGACGGTGGTACAGCTTGTCGGTGCGCTTCTTGCCCGTGACCGCGATCTTCTCCGCGTTGATCACGACGACGAAGTCGCCGGTGTCCACGTGCGGCGTGTACTCCGGCTTCTTCTTGCCGCGCAGCTGCTCGGCGATCTGGGTGGCGAGGCGCCCGAGCGTCAGGTTCGTGGCATCCACCACGTACCAGGAGCGTTCACGGGTCTCGGAACTGGCGACGTACGTCTTCACAAGAATCTCGGCTGGCGCGGGCAGGGATGGACGCGCAGCGACGGGGGAGACTAGCGCAGGAGCGGAGGATTGCGCCTCCCGGTCCCGGTGTCGTGGCCCTTCAGCGCTTCGGAGCGGCCGCAGCCAGCTCGCGGTCGCGCGCCCAGAGCAACAGATTGACGGTTCCGAGCAGGAAGAGCAAGGCCGCCCACGTCGACGGGCGGTGCAGCGCCGGCAGATCGACGTCGTCCAGCAGCACTCCGGCGGTCGCGACGACCGCCAGCAGGGTGGCCGCGACGCCCCAGCGGCGCGCCGCCAGCTCGAGCGGCAGGACGCACACGAGGCCGAGGCCGGCCCCGATCCCCGCGGCCGTCTCGCGCGCCAGGTCCAGGCGCGCCGGCAGCTCGGGCGCCAGCAGCGCCCCCGCCCCCGCGCCGGCCACGACCAGCGCCGCGCCCCAGGGGCCGTCGGACGGCCCGCCGGCGAGGCCGACGAGCACGAGGACCGCCGCGACCGCCAGCGCCGTGCGCGGCAGGTCCAGCTCGCCCGCGGCGACGCCCGCCGCGACCGCGGCGGCGCCCAGCAGGTAGACGACCGCCCGCGGGCCCCGCGCGGGGGCGTCACGAGCCGCGGGGGCCTTCCTGGGACCCCGGCCTCCGCGGGAGCCGGTCGCGCGCCCTCCGCGCCCGGGTCCTACTCCCACTCGATGGTGCCGGGCGGCTTGCTCGTGATGTCGAGCACGACCCGGTTGACCTCGCGGACCTCGCCGACCATCCGGCCCGCGACGCGGTCCAGCAGGTCGTAGGGCAGCCGGGCCCAGTCGGCGGTCATGGCGTCGTCGGAGGTGACGGCGCGGATGGCGACCACGAAGCCGTAGGTGCGCTCGTCGCCCTGGACGCCGACGGTGCGGACGTCCGGCAGGACGCAGAAGCTCTGCCAGAGGTCGCGGTAGAGGCCCGCGGCGCGGACCTCCTCCTGCAGGATCGCGTCGCACTCGCGCAGGATGTCGAGCTTCTCCTGCGTGATCTCGCCGCCGACGATGCGGATGCCGAGGCCCGGGCCCGGGAAGGGCTGGCGCCAGACCATGCGCTCGGGCAGGCCGATCTCGGTGCCGACCGCGCGGACCTCGTCCTTGAAGAGCGCGCGCAGCGGCTCGACGAGGTCGAAGGTCAGGTCGTCGGGGAGCCCGCCGACGTTGTGGTGGCTCTTGATCGTGGCCGCGCCGGTGCCGCCGCCGGACTCGATGACGTCGGAGTAGAGCGTGCCCTGGACGAGGAACTTCGCCCCGGTGTCGCCGCCGGCGGCGTTGATCTCGCCGAACGTCTTGACCTCGGCGCCGTCGACCGCGGCGGAGCCCGCGCCGACCGCGAGCTTCAGCGCCTCCTCCTCGAAGATGCGGATGAACTCGCCGCCGATCGCCTTGCGCTTGGCCTCGGGCTCGGTGATGCCCTTCAGGCGCTGCAGGAAGCGGTCCTTCGCGTCGACGACGACCAGCGGCACCTGGAAGTGCTCGCCGAAGGTCTTCTCGACCTGCTCGGTCTCGTTCTTGCGCATCAGACCATGGTCGACGTAGACGCAGGTCAGCTGGTCACCGACGGCCTTGTGGACCAGGAGCGCCGCGACGGAGCTGTCGACGCCCCCGGAGAGGCCGCAGATGACCTTGCCGGTGCCGACCTGCTCGCGGATCAGGCGGATCTGCTCCTCGGCGATGTTCGCCGCGGACCAGTCCAGCCGGCAGTGGCAGATGTCGCGCAGGAAGGTCTGGAGCGTCTGCTGCCCGTACGGGGTGTGGACGACCTCCGGGTGGTACTGGATGCCGTAGAGGCCGCGCTCCGGCGACTCGAACGCGGCGACCGGCGACGACGTCGAGCTGGCCAGGGCGGTGGCGCCCTCCGGCGGCGTGTAGACCGTGTCGCGGTGGCTCATCCAGGCCGGCTGCTCGTCGGGCTGGTCCTTCAGCAGCGTGCCGTGCTCGGTGACCGTCAGCTGGGAGCGGCCGTACTCGCCCACCTCGGCGGACTCGACGCGGCCGCCCAGCTCCTTGGCGAGCAGCTGCATGCCGTAACAGATGCCCAGGACCGGGACCCCGAGGTTCAGGAGCTCCGGATCCAGGGGCGGGGCGTCCGGCGAGTAGACCGACGCGGGGCCGCCCGAGAGGATGATCCCCTTCGGCTTGCGGCGCCGGACCTCCTCCGCGCCCACGTGGTGGGGCAGGAGCTCGGAGAAGACACCGCACTCGCGGACGCGGCGCGCGATCAGCTGGCTGTACTGGCCGCCGAAGTCGAGGACGACGACCTCGTCGACGTCCGCGCCGGCGGGCAGGGGGTTCTCGGGGGCGGGCGTGGGGGCGGAGTCGGTCACGGCGTCAGGCGATCGGGTGGTTGGCGGCGGGCGCGACGGCGATCTGGGCGCGGTTGAACTCCGCGAGGTCGAGCGAGCCACAGGTCGCCATCGAGCGCTTGAGCGCGCCGATGAGGTTGGTGGTGCCGGAGCCGTCCGTGCCGGGCCCGAGGAGGACCTGCTCGAGCGGCGCGGCGGTGCCGACGTGGACGCGGCCGCCGCGGGGCAGCTCGCGGTGGGCGGCCGCGGGGGTCCAGTGCCAGCCGCGCCCGGGGGCCTCGGCGGCCCGCGACAGCGGCGCGCCGAGCATCACGGCGTCCGCACCGCAGGCGATGGCCTTGGCCAGGTCGCCGCCGGTCCGCATGCCGCCGTCGGCGATGACCTGGACGTACTCGCCGGTCTCGAGCACGTGCGTGGAGCGCGCGCCGGCGACGTCGGCGATGGCGGTGGCCTGCGGCAGGCCGACGCCGAGGACGCGGCGGACGGTCGACCCGGCCCCCGCCCCCACGCCGACGAGCACGCCGGCGGCGCCGGTGCGCATCAGGTGCAGGCCCGTGTGGTAGCTGGAGCAGCCGCCGACGACGACCGGGACGGGGACCTCGGCGATGAACTCCTTGAGGTTCAGGACCTCGTGGTGCGTCTCGCCAGACGCGATCCCGCCCGCCCCGGCCTTCGCGACGTGCTCGGCCGAGACGACGGTCCCGAGGATCGCCAGGACGTCGAGGCCGGCCTCGAGCGCGACCTCGTAGTGCTTGCGGACGCGCTGCGGCGTGAGCGAGCCGGCGACGACGACGCCCGGCTCGGACTTGATCTCGCGGATCCGCTCGGTAATGAGGTCCGCCCGGACGGGCGCGGCGTGCAGCTCGCGCAGGCGGTGCAGGGCCTCCGCCTCGGGCAGGCCGGCGAGGGCCTCCAGCTGCGCGTCGGCGTCCTCGTGGCGCGTCCAGACCCCCTCGAGGTCGAGGACGGCCAGGCCGCCGAGGCGGCCGATCGTGCGGGCGGTGGCCGGCGAGATCGCGGCGTCCATCGGCGACGCCAGCAGCGGCAGCTCGAAGCGATACGGCCCGAGCTTCCAGGCGATGTCGACCTCGTCCGGGTTGCGGGTCCGGCGCGACGGCACGATCGTGATCTCGTCGAAGCCGTAAGCGCGGCGGGCCTTCTTGCCCCGGCCGATCTCGATCTCCATTCCGTGAAGGATCGCGCAGGCGGCGGTCGGGTGTCGGGCGATGGGGCGGCGCGGCGCCAGAACCCGTCCCCTCCGGGTGGCCCGAGCCCCGCCGTACCGGGATGCGGTGCGAGCCCGCGACGCTCGGGTCGGGGCCCGGCCCCCTCCGGGTGGCCCGAGCCCCGCCGTACCGGGATGCGGTGCGAGCCCGAGACGCTCGGGTCGGGGCCCGGCGCCCTACTCCGGGTCGTCGAGGGCGATCCGCTCGATCTCGACCTCGTGCACCAGCCGCTCGACCTGGCGGGGGTCGACGAGGCCGGCGCCGAGGCGCTGGGTCGCGTCCGCGCCGCAGGCGACGGCGTAGCGCAGGGTCTCCTCGTCGTCGCGCTGCTCGTACCGCGCCGCCACCATGCCCGCGAGGAAGGCGTCGCCGGAGCCGATCCGGGCGACCGTCTCGCGGACGTCGATGCGGGCGCGCAGGAGGTGGATGCCGACCGGCCCGCTGGCTCCGCCGTCGTGGCGGACGCCGGCGACGCAGCCGTCCTGCAGCGTCATCACGGCCTCGTTGACGCCGTGGTCGAGGAGCTCCTGGATCGCGAGCGCGCGGTCCTCGTCGCCGGCGAACTCGTGGCCGACGATCTCCTCGGCCTCCAGCTGGTTCGGCGTCAGGCCGTCGGGCTCGGACTTCAGGACGTGGCGCAGCGGCTCGCCGTCGGTGTCGGCGTAGACCTTGACGCCGATCTTGTGCAGCTCGCGGACGAGGTCCGCGTAGACCGTGTCGGGCACGTTGCGGGGCAGCGACCCGGCGAGCACGACGATGTCGGCGCCGCGCGCCAGGTACAGGAGCTTGTCCTGGAAGAGCTCGAGCTCGCGCTCGTCGACGCGCGGGCCCTTCTCGTTGACCTCGGTCTGCACGCCCGAGGTCGGGTCGAAGATCGCGGTGTTCGTGCGGGACTCGTCGGCGATCCGCACGAAGTCGTTGAGGATCGACTCGCGGGTCAGCTGCTCGACGATGCGGGTGCCCGTCGCGCCGCCCGCGAAGCCGGTGGCGATCACGGGCTGCCCGAGCGTCTTCAGGGTGCGCGCGACGTTGACGCCCTTGCCGCCCGCCAGCGTCGTCTGCTCCACCGCGCGGTGCCGGTGGCCGAGGCGGATGTTCGGGACGACCAGCGACCGATCGATGGCCGCGTTCAGGGTGACGGTGATGATCATCGCTCGGGGCCACCCTACGGGGTCGGCCCGGGGCCGCGGGCCCCGCCGCGGGCGGGGGCCGGACGGGGCCTCAGCGCACTCGGTGCGTGCGGCGCGACCGGCGGACCAGGAACGCGAGGACCAGCAGGCAGACGACCGCCACCGCGATCAGGAAGCGCACCCAGCCCCGCTCGAGCCCGTCGTCCAGGCGCTGCCAGAAGGTCGCCGCCCGGACCTCCGTCGCGGTGACCGCGGGGATCCGCGCGACGACCCGGCCGCGCTGGAGGACCTCGATCGTGCCGAGCCGGGCGCCGCGGCGCAGCGGGCCTTCGACGTCCTTCGGCACCCCGAGGACGCGCGTGGTCAGCTGCTCGTCCCGGCGGGCGGTCCGGACGACGCTCGACGCGGCGACGACCGCGACGTCCTCGTCCCGGTAGCGGAGCGCCGGGCGGCCGACGACCGTCCCGCGCTTCAGCGCCGTGGTCCGCCGGTACTGATCGGTGGCGTAGCGCAGCAGGGCGATGCTGTCGCTGTCGCGCGCCGCCTCCGTCGGGTCCCCGAGGACGACCGAGACGACGGAGATGCCGCGGCGCCGCCCGGACCCGACGAGCGAGTAGCCCGAGGCCCGGGTGTGGCCGGTCTTCACCCCGTCGACCCACGGGTATTCCTGGACGAGGGTGTTGCGGTTCTCGACGGTGATGGCCGGCGTCGCGGACCGCAGCGTCATCGTCTTGCGGTCGACGATCGCCCGAAAGGCCGGGAACCGCCGGAGCAGGAGCGTGATCTTCACGAGGTCGGCCGCGCTGGCGTGGTGGCCGGGGGCGTCGAGGCCGATCGGGTTGCGGAACCGCGCGTCGAGGCCGATGGCGCGGGCCCGGTCGTTCATCAGGCCCACGAACGCCGAGACCGAGCCGCCGACGCTGCGGGCGATCGCCGCCGCCGCGTCGTTGCCGGACGGGAGCAGCATCCCACCGAGCAGGTCCTCCATCGTCATGCGGTCGCCGGCGTGGAGGTTCGCGAGGGACTCCCCCGCGCTCGCGGCGTAGGCCGGGACGCGGAAGCGCTTCGTGAGGTCCCGCTCGTGCTCGAGCGCGACCAGGGCGGTCATCAGCTTCGTCGTCGACGCGATCCCGCGCTGCTGGTCCTGCTTGCGGCCGAAGACCACGTCGCCCGTCGACAGCTCGACCACGATCGCCGCGGGAGCCTGAATGGTGGGGGCGTCGTCGTCCGCTGCCCGCGCCGCCCCCGGCACGAGGAGGAGGAAGGAGAGGGCGGCGAGGACGAGGACGCGGGCCGTGGCGGCGGCCCGGCGGCGCGCGTCAGTCACGCAGGCGCAACCGCTGTCCGTGACGGAGGGTCTGGGGATCCAGCTTCGGGTTCAGCTCGATGAGCCGCTCCACGGTGATCCGGTACCGGTGCGCGACCGACGAGAAGCTGTCGCCGGTGCGCACGGTGTACGTCCGGCGCTTGGGCTGCGCGACGGTCGTGGTGGTCTCCGCCG
The DNA here is from genome assembly GCF_040675535.1 of Patulibacter sp. NPDC049589. Lineage (NCBI taxonomy): Bacteria > Bacillati > Actinomycetota > Thermoleophilia > Solirubrobacterales > Patulibacteraceae > Patulibacter > Patulibacter sp. NPDC049589. The sequence goes on from NZ_JBFAPC010000103.1 coordinate 13,249, forward strand.
CGGGCCGGGCCGGGGCCGGCGAGTCCGTCCCCGGCGAGACCAGCAGGTACACGGCCACGACGACGGCCACGAGCGCGAGCGGCGCGACGATCCGAAACGGGCTTCGCGGCGGCATCGCGGCAAGGATAGGCCGCCGCGGTCCGCCGGGGGTCCGGCAGCGGTCCCATCAGAGTGCCGCGGCGAGCGCGCGGAGGTCCTCGGCGGCCCGGCGCGCCGCGGGCCCGGGGTCCTCGTGGCCGTCGCCGGCCGCTCCGACGATCGAGCGCGACGCGGTGACGAGCGCGGCGCCGGGGCCGGGCCCGAAGGCCGGCGCCAGGTCCTCGACCCGGCCACCCTGGGCGCCGACGCCGGGCAGCAGGAAGGGGGTGCGCGGCATCAGCTCGCGCAGACGGCGGAGCCGCTCCGGCGCGGTGGCGCCGACGACCGCGCCGACGTCGGAGATCGGACCGCCGGCGGCGTCGCCGAGGTCCGCGACCAGGCGCGCGACGAGGGCCCAGACGGGCTCGTCGCCCGCGAGGGCCCGCTCTTGGACGTCGGCGGCACCCGGGTTGGAGGTGCGGACGAGGACGAACGCTCCGCCGCCGATCCGGCGACCGGCGCGGAGGAAGGGCTCGATGCTGTCGCGGCCCATGTAGGGCGCGACCGTCACGGCGTCGGCCCGGAGCCCGGGGACGGGGCCCCACGGGGTGTCGACCCCGCCGAAGGCGGCGTCGGCGTAGGACGCGGCGGAGACGTCGATGTCCCCGCGCTTGGCGTCGAGGAGGACGAGGAGGTCGAGCTGCCGCGCGTGCTCGGCGACGTCGCGCAGGGCGCGGGCGCCCTCCGGGCCGAGGCGCTCGAACGAGGCGCTCTGCAGCTTCACGGCCACGCAGGCCGGAGCCGTCGCGTCGAGGACGCGCCGACAGTGGTCCGCCACGGCGGACGATGCGGCCGCAGCCGGATCGCCTCCCGCGGGGATGGCCGCCCCGCCGCGCCACAGACGGGCGGGGTCGGGGTCCAGCCCGACGGCGATCGCGCTCTGGCGTCGCCGTACCGCAGACGACAGCCGGTTCCCGAACCCGGGAGCCGACTGGTCGTCGAGGACCTGGGTCCTCAGGCGACCGACTTCTTCAGCGCGGCGCCGGCGGAGAACTTCGGCAGCTTCTTCGCTGCGATGTCGATCTGCTCACCGGTGGCCGGGTTGATGCCCTTGCGGGCGCTGCGCTCGGCGACGGAGAACTTGCCGAAGCCGGAGAACGTGACGTCGCTCCCGCGGGACAGCGCGTCGGTGATCGTGTCGAGCACGGCGTCGACGGCGGCCTGCGCGTCCTTCTTGCCGAGACCGGCCTTCTCGGCCACGTGGTCCACGAACTCTGCCTTGGTCATCTAACCGCTCCTCCTGTGGTGGGGCACGTTTCGGGTTGCGACGCTATCGCGTCTGCACGCCTCCCGCAGGAGCGGGACGGCGATCCGACGGGCGATTGATCGCACGTGCCGGACGGCGAGAGTGTGCCTGCATCGCAGGACGGAACGTCGGCCGGTGCCTGCTGGCACCCTCGCGCGAGCGGGGCCGCGGGGCCGTCACGAAGCCCCTCCGCCCCGGCCGCGGGACCCCCGCCGGGGCGGCGCCGCCCCCCGTGCGGGCCGAGGTGCTTGGATGTCGGCCATGACCCTCGAGCGCGCCGCCTGGTCGATCGTCATCCTGGCGTGCCTGATCACCGCGATCGTGCTGGTCGCCCGCAACTTCCTGGGCTACGCTGCGGTGTCCACCGCCGTCGGGATGGCCGCCGCGACGAACCTGCGCTGAGCTCCGTCCGGAGCTCGCCGCCGCGACGGCGCCACCCGGCGAGACACGTGCGCTGAGCAGGGACTCTTCGGCGATCTGCTCCGCCGTCCGCGGGGCGCACCGGCGGGTGCGCGGAGCCCGCTCGGCGGGCATCCGCGGCCCGCGGGACGTCCCCGGCGACGGGTCAGCCGGCGCGAGGCCCGAGCAGCGGGAGCAGCGCCCGCGCCGCCGCACCGCGGTGCGAGATCGCGGCCTTCTCGGCCGGGGAGAGCTCGGCCATCGTCCGGCCGCGGGCGGTCTCGACGTCGTCGGGGAGGAACACCGGGTCGTAGCCGAAGCCGCCGGCGCCGCGGGGCGCATCGGCCATCGTCCCGGTGCAGCGGCCCTCGACCACGTGCTCGGTCCGCGTGGACGGATCGACGTACGCGATCGCGCAGACGTAGGCGACGGCGCTGCCGGCCGGGACGCGCTCCACGAACAGCGCCAGGTTCTCCTCGTCGGTGGCGTCCTCGCCCGCGAACCGGGCCGAGCGCACGCCCGGCGCGCCGTCCAAGGCGTCGGCCACGATGCCCGAGTCGTCCCCGAACGAGGCCTTGCCGGTGCCCGCCGCGGCCGCGCGGGCCTTGGCCAGCGCGTTGTCGGCGAACGTCGTCCCGGTCTCGGGCGGGAGGTCGACGTTGTCCGGCAGCGGTGCGACGGACCAGGGACGCAGCAGGTCCTGGAACTCCTCGGCCTTGTGGGGGTTGCGGGTCGCGAGGACGAGGCTGGGCACGCCGCCATCGTACGGCGGACGACCCGGTCGCCCGGGGCGCCCGGGTCGTTGCGGCTACGGCTTCTTCGGCGCGGTGCCGGCGGCCCCGATCGCCGCCTTGACCTTCTCCACGACCGCTTGGGCGATGCCGCCGCCCTTGAGCCCGCCGGCGGCGACGACGACGCCCGCCATGACGGCGGCGATGAGCATCGCGAGCGCGACGTACTCGACGGTGCCCTGGCCGCGCTCGTCGTCGCGCAGGCGCAGCAGGCGGTGGTGGGCCCGGGCGGCCAGGGCGAGCGGCGGCGCCGGGAGGACGGCCGGGGACGCGAGGGTGGCGGCGGGGGATCCGGGGATACGGGACATGAGACGGTCTTCCTGTCGTGGGGGTGGGCTGATGCGTCTCCATGGTCCGGCCGGGGGCCGTGACGTCTCCAGCGCCGGAACGTGTCCATCCAGCGCCGGAACCGCGCCCGGGCTGCGCTCGCGCGCGAGGGCCGGGAGGCCCGGCGGACACTGCCCACGTCGTCGCTACACTCGCTCCGCGGTCCGGCGTGACGAGAACCCGCGGGGCCGTCCGACTCATGAGCGACCTTCCCGACCGCACCCCAAAGCCCGCCGACCAGGACGCCTCGTCCGGCGAGCAGCCGACGGCCGCGCGACCCGCCGCCCGCGAGCCCGAGGTCTCGTTCGGCTACGACGAGGAGCAGACGCAGGTCCACCGGACCGCGGTGCCCGACGCTCCCGACCCGCAGATCACCGGGTACACCCCGACCGCGCCCGGCCAGGCCCCCGCTCCGGAGCCCGCGGCCCCCGCCCCCGGCGACGTCGGCCCGGCCACCCAGGTCGCCGCCCAGGCCGTCCCGCGGCGCGTCAACGTCCGCAACCGCGGCCGGATGCGCCGGCGCCTGCGGTATCTCCGCCGGGTCCGCGAGCTGGGCTACCGCGACCTCGGCGGCCTCGTCTTCGAGCTGCGGCGCGCCGGGGCCGACAACGAGGTGCTGGTCGGCGCGAAGGTGGACGCCCTCTACTCGATCGACCTCGAGCTGCACGCGCTCGAGCACGGCCTGCGGGACTTCCGCAGCGTGGAGGAGCTCCACGAGCCCGGCGTCTCCGTCTGCCTGCGCTGCGGCGCGCTGCACGGCAGCGACGCGAACTTCTGCCCGCAGTGCGGCATCCGCGTCGACCAGCGCACCGCGACGCCCGGCGCCGCCGAGCCCGCGACCGTCGTGACGGCGCCGACCGGCAACACCGGCACGGTCCCGGCGGCCGGCACGACGGGCACCGGCCGCGAGCGCCGATGAGCCGCGTCCCGCCGACCCCCGTGGTCTGCCCGCGCTGCGGCAACACCGTCGGCGCCGAGCAGGCCTGGTGCCTCAGCTGCGGCGCCCCCGCGCGGACGCGCATGCGGCCGACGCCGAACTGGCGGATCCCCGTCGCCACGATCGCGGCGGTGGTCCTCGTCGTCGCCGGCGGCACCCTCGGCGCCTTCGTCGCGCTGACCACGACGGGCGACGACCCCGCCCCGGCGGCGGCGACCACGACGGCCCCGGCCGCACCGGTCGCGCCGGCGCCCGACGGCTCCGTCGCCCCGGCGACCACGCCCGCGCCGGCCACCACGCCGGCGGCGACGACCCCGGGAGCGTCCACGGCACCCCCCGCCGCGACGGCCCCCGCGGCGCCGCCCGCGAGCACCACGCCGCAGGACGGCGGCAAGGACGGGCAGCAGCCTCCGGCCTCCGGGGCGACCACACCGACGGGCGGCTCGCCGAGCGACGACGCTCCCCAGGGCGGCAACACGGCGCCCTGACCCGGGTCGGTTTCCGTCCGGGACCGCTCCCGCCCGTGTCCGGCCGGCTCGTGTCCGGCCGGCTCCCGTCCCGCGGGCGGCCGCCCGTGGCCGCCGGGCGCGCGCAGCGGGCCGCCGCGGGGTCAGACCGCCGGCGCCACCCCGGGCCAGCGCTCCGCGAAGAAGGCCCGGGCGCGGTCGACGACGGGATCCGGCCCGCCCGGCGCCGGGGCCTCCCCGGGCTCCGCGGACCAGGCCTCCAGCGTCGCGGCCACCGACCGCGCCAGTGCGTCGACGTCGTAGCCGCCCTCGAGCACGAGCCCGAGCGGCACGTCGAGCTCGCTCGCCAGGCGGTGGACGGCGCCGGCCATGCGCCGAAAGCCGTCGTCGGTGACCTCGCAGCCGGCGAGCGGGTCGTCGGCGTGGGCGTCGTAGCCGGCGGAGACGAGGATCAGCTCCGGGGCCCACGCCCGCGCGATCGGCAGCACGACGTCCTCGGTCATCCCCAGCCACGTCGGGTCGCCGGTCCCGCCCGGCACCGGCAGGTTGACCGTCAGCCCCTCGCCCGCCCCGTGGCCCTGCTCCGTCGGCCGGCCGCTCCCGGGGTACAGCGGGAACTCGTGGATGGAGACGAAGAGGACCTCGTCGCTGCCGGCGAAGATCTCGGCCGTCCCGTTGCCGTGGTGGACGTCCCAGTCGAAGACGAGGACGCGCCGGAGCCCGTGCACCCGGGTCGCGTGCCGGGCGGCGACGGCGACGTTGTTGAAGAGGCAGAAGCCCATCGGCTCGGCGGTCTCGCAGTGGTGCCCGGGCGGCCGGTGCAGCGACGCCGCGCGGGTCGCCTCGCCGCCCAGGAGCGCGTCGACGACGGCGACGGCCCCGCCCGCCGCGTGCAGCGCGGCCTCCCACGATCCGGCGGAGACGATCGTGTCGGCGTCGATCCGCCCGCCGCCGGTCGCCGCCAGCGCCCGGATCCGCTCGACGTGGGGCCGGGGGTGCACCGCGAGCAGCTGCTCGAGGGTCGCCTCCGGGGACTCGCGGACGTCGAAGCCGCACCAGTCGCGGGCCGCGAGCTCGCGCTCGACGGCGACGATCCGGCCGGCCCGCTCGGGGTGCGACCCCGTGTCGTGACGGAGCGAGGAGTCGTGACGAAAGAGGGGGCGGGCCACGACGGATACGGTACCCCCCATGTCCGCCACCGCCGACGCGACCACCGACGTCCTGGTCGTCGGAGCCGGGGCCGCGGGCCTCTACGCCGGCCTCTGCGCCGCACGCGCCGGGGCGCGGGTCACCGTCGTCTCGGCGACACCACTGGCGGAGACCGCGTCGTACTGGGCGCAGGGCGGCGTCGCCGCCGCGCTCGCGGTCGACGACAGCCCCGCCGCCCACCTCGCCGACACCGAGCGCGCCGGCCGCGGCCTGGTCCGCCGGTCGGCCGCCGAGGTCCTCACCCGCGAGGCCCCCGACGCCGTCCACGACCTCGAGTCCCTCGGGGTCGCGTTCGACGCCGACCGCCACGGCCGGCGGGTCCTGGGGCTCGAGGGCGGCCACAGCCACCGGCGGGTCGTGCACGCCGGCGGCAGCGCGACGGGGCGCCGGCTGGTCCGGCAGCTCTCGGCCCGCCTCGTCGCCCATCCGGCGGTGACGGTGCTCGAGCACACCCGGGCGTCGGCGATCTGGACGTCGGAGGGCCGCTCCGTCGGGATCGTCACCGACGACGGCCGCGCCGTCGCCGCCCGCGCCACGATCCTCGCCTGCGGGGGCTCGGCGGCGCTCTGGAGCCGGACGACGAACCCGCCGGGCTCCGTTGGCGTCGGCGCCCAGCTCGCGTTCGCCGCCGGCGCCGAGCTCGCGGACCTCGAGTTCGTGCAGTTCCACCCGACCGCGGTCGCGGGCATCCCCGGCCGGGAGGGGTTCCTCGTCACCGAGGCGATCCGCGGGGAGGGTGCGACGCTGCACGACGGCCGCGGCGAGCGGTTCGTGGAGGAGCTCGCTCCGCGCGACGAGGTCGCCCAGGCCGTCTGGCGCACGATGCTCGCCGAGGGCACCGACCACGTGATGCTCGACATGCGCGCCGTCGACCCCGGGGCGTTCCCCAACGTCGTCGGGGCGCTGCGCGAGTCGGGCCTGGACCCCGCGACCGCGCTCGTGCCGGTCTCCCCCGCCTGCCACTACACGATGGGTGGCGTCGCCTGCGACCTCGACGGCTCCACGCGCGTCCCCGGCCTCTACGTGATCGGCGAGACCGCCTGCACGGGCCTGCACGGCGCCAACCGGCTCGCGTCCAACTCCCTGGCCGAGTGCATCGTCTACGGCGGCCGGGCCGCGCGGGCGGGCGTCGACGCGGCGCCGCTACCGGAGCGGCTGGATCCCCCGCCGTCCGCCCCCGCGGTCCACACCCCGTCGCGGGCCAGCCGCGAGGCGCTCTGGCTCCACGCCGGCATCGAGCGCGACGCGGCGGGCTTGCGCACCCTGCTGGACGACCCCCACCCCCTCGCACGGGCGATCGGCTCCGCGGCGCTGGCCCGCGAGGAGAGCCGCGGCGCGCACCGGCGGCTCGACTTCCCGGCCCTGGACCCCGCGCTCGACGAGATCCACACGGTCGTCGAGCCCGCGGCCGACGGCAGCGTCGCTGCCACGCGCCGCGAGCGCTGGGGCGGCTGAGCCGCAGCCCCTGGGCCGCGCGCCCCGGGTGGTCGATCGGCGGCCCGGGCACCTCCCCCGGCCCCGCCGGGGCCGCTCGCGAGCGATCCAGGCGGGACGCCCGACGCCGCCGGGTGGACGTTCGTCCGCCCGACCGGGGCGCGGGCGGAGGCGCTAAACGGGAGATAACGCCGCGATCAATAAATTCGCCTTTATCACCTGGAAGAGCCCCGGGCGCCGTTTCTTCATCGAAACCCAACATTCGCGGTGTTTCAAGGGGTGGACGGATCCGACCCACCGTCCCTCTCCCATGTACCACCTCTCCAGGACCCTCTTCCGCGACGTCACCCGCAGCCTGCCCGGCGGTGGATCCCGCACGACCCAGGAGCGCGTGCTCCGGGCCTGCGAGTCCACGATCGAGCGGCTCGTGACCGATCCCCACTACTTCGCGCACCCGGCGAAGAGCCTGTTCAACGAGATCAGGTTCCTGTTCCCCATGGCCGCCCAGGCCCAGGTGTGGCGCACCGTCGACCTCTACGTCGGGACCGTGGCGGAGGAGCTCCGCCGCCGGCCCGACCTCGGGCACGACCTGACGGGCACCAAGCCGACCTGCCAGGCGACCACCCGCCGCGGCCAGCCCTGCCAGCGCGACCCGCTGCACGGCTCGCGCTACTGCCCCTCCCATCAGCACCTCAGCGAGACCGAGGAGCCGATGGAGGAGTTCCACGAGCGCGGACCACTCGAGGCCATCGCGGCCTGAGTCCCGCCCGGCCGCCCGCGCTCCTTGTCGTAGTCCAGGTTCTCCGGGACGTCCGTCGGCAGGTGGTAGTTCGGCATCGCCTTGGCGCGGTCGAACGAGACCAG
>NZ_JBFAPC010000104.1:0-3837 GCF_040675535.1 Patulibacter sp. NPDC049589
ACCGAGGAATCCCATGTCCCGCATCACCCGCACCACCCTGGTCGCCGTCGGCGCGCTCGCCGTCGTCACCCAGGGCGGCAGCGAGCAGCGCGAGCCCCACGGCCCACCCGCCGCCGGCGTCCAGCAGCGACGACCCCACCGCGTCGAACCCGAGGGCCGCGTCCGACGGCGACGGGAACCCGCCCGACGTCGCCTGGTCCCGCACGCCGACGCCGATGCCGGCCACGAGCAGCCCCGAGAGGACGCCCAGCAGCACGACGACGCCCGCCGCCGGGGCGGACCGGCGCCGGACGGCCGACGCGGCGAGCAGCCCCGTGCCCGCGAGCACGACGACGGCGAGCAGCAGGGCCACGGCCGCCTGCCCGCCGGCGAGCGTCGCGCCGATGCGGTTCCCGTCGTCGTCGGTGATGCCGGCCGCGAGCGCCCCCGCCGTCCCGTCGACGGTGAGCGCGAGCGCCAGCCCGGTCGCGACGGCGGCTGCCTGGGCCGACCGGACCCGCCGCTCCGGACCGAGGGCGGCCGCCCCGCCGAGGAGCAGCAGGAGGCCGGCGGACGGGCCGCTGAGCACGGCCGCCTCGGCGAGCACCCCCGGCCCGTGGTCGACGTTCGCGAACAGCAGCACCTGCCCCACGTGCCCGAGGACGTCGGCGAGGACCAGGGCGCCGCCCGCGATCACGAGCGGCGTCTGCCGCCGGTGGACGACGAACGCGGCGACCCCCAGCTCGACCGCCAGCGCCGCCACCTGCACCCAGCGGTCCTCGAAGGGGGACACGCCGAGGGCCCGGACCGTCGACCACACGGGGTGCAGGAAGTACAGGCCGACGATCGCGATCGTCGCGACGGCCGTGGCGATCGCGCCGGCGTCGAGCGTGGGCGCCACCCGGCGGACCGCCCGGTCGCCGTCCTCCCCGACCGTCCCGACCGGGCCGTCGCCGGGGTCGCCCGGGACCCGCGTCCGCACCAGGAGGAGCCCGCCGGCCAGCACCACCGCGACGGCCAGGACCCCGGAGATCAGCCCCGGCATGTCGACGCGATCGAGCGATCCGAACGACACGAGCCCCTGGGACGCCAGGCCCGCTCCCGCCGCGACGCCCGCCAGCGCCGCGGCGAGCAGCACGACCCGTGCGACCGGCGGCGCGAGGCGCCCCGCGAGCGGCCCGCGCCCCAGGAGGGTGGCGACCATCAGGACGGCGACCAGGACGGGCACGAGCAGCACCCCGACCCCGGTCGCGATCCCCCGGACCGCCGTCGCCTGTACCAGCACCCCGAACGGCAGCAGCCCGACCAGCCCGTCGCGCCGGTGCACCGCGAACGCGAGGAGGACGGCCGCCGCCCCGGAGGCCATCGCCGCCTGGAGTCCGCGGACGATCCCGTGGTAGTCGAGCGGCGGCTGCACGCCCGCCAGGTCGCCGGCGACGGCGTCCAGGAGCGACGTGCCCTCGCCGACGACCAGCGCCACGAGCACCCCGGCCCCGAACCCCGCGGCCCGGGACCACGCGCTCCGGCCCCGGTCGCGGACGACGGCGGCGGCGACGGCCGACGCCGCGACCAGGAGCAGCACCGCCCGCGCGTCCGCCCCGATCCCGAGCACGCCCTGTCCGGTCAGCGCGAAGAGGGCCAGCGCCCCGCCGGCGCCGGCCAGCGCCGCCGCGGTGGCCGAGCCGCTCCCGGTCGGACGACGGGCCGCCCTCTCCCGGCGCCCGCCGGCGCCGTCGGTCCGCAGCCCCCAGATCCCGGCCCCCAGGAGCGCCAGCCCGAGCAGCGGTCCGGCCACCCCGCCGAGCTGCCCCTCGAAGACCCCGGCGTAGCTGGACGAGATCTCGCCCTCCGGTCGGACCGGCTTCAGCTGCCCGCCGTCCAGCCCGATCGCGACGGCGACGGCCGCGAGCACCACCCCCGTTGCGGCCGTCCCGATCCCGGCGGCGCGCAGCAGCCCCGGCCCCGCGGGCCCCTTCGGCGCGGCCGCCGCGAGCCCCCGGACGTGCAGCCCGATCACCACCAGCGCGACGCCCAGCGCGGCGCGTGCACCCCACGGCAGCAGCCCTGCCGCCAGGGCGACGGCGGCCAGCAGCGGGACGGCCGCGGCGGCGGCGAGGAGCTCACCGGGACGGCCGGGGTCCTGCCGATCCTCGGCCGCCGGCCCTGACCACACGCGGGACATCCGCGGAGCCTACGGTCGCGTGCGGCGTCCGCCGGAAGCCGGGTCGCGAGGGCGTGGCGCGCAGCCACTCAGGGTTCCCTCATCGAGCCCCGATACGCTCCCACGCGTGATGACGTCGCTCCTGGCCGAGTTCTCGGCGCCGCTGGCCCTGCTCCCCTCGTGGCTGAGCCCCGAGCACATCTTCATCGAGTACGGCCTGATCGCGATCCTGATCATCATCTTCGCGGAGACGGGCCTGCTGATCGGCTTCTTCCTCCCGGGTGACACGCTGCTCCTGAGCGCCGGGATCCTGTCGTACACGCAGCCGGACTCCGACCCGCTCTGGATGTTCCTCGTGTTCGTGCCGATGGCGGCCGTCCTCGGCAACCTCGTGGGCTACGAGATCGGGCACCGGGCCGGGCCGGCGCTGTTCACGAAGGAGGACTCCAAGCTCTTCCGCAAGGACCACCTCGAACGCTCGCACGTCTTCTTCCAGAAGTACGGCACGATCACCGTCTTCCTGGCCCGCTTCGTCCCGGTCGTCCGCACGTTCACGGCCGTCGTCGCCGGCGCGGTCAGCATGGACCGCCGGATCTTCTTCATCTGGTCCGTCCTGGGCGCCATCGCGTGGACGTCCGGCCTGATCCTGCTGGGCCACCTCGCCGCCTACCTGCTGCCGAAGAAGACCGTCGACTTCATCCAGGGCCACATCGACCTGCTGATCGTCGGCGTCGTGATCCTGACGATCGCCGGCATCGTCTTCGAGCAGATGCGCCACAAGGCGCCGAAGACCGCGGCCGTCGTCGCGCCGAAGGACGACGCTCCCGCGGCGCCCGAGGCGGACGGCCCGCCGGCCGACGACGCCCCGGTCGCGCCGGTCGACACCGACCGCGTCTGACGCCCCGCCGCCCGCCGCGCGATGACCAGCGACGACGATCCCCTCCGCGTCCGCGCGGTGCTCGCGGCGCCCGTCGACCGCGTGTGGGCGTTCCTGACGGAGCCGGACCTGATCGGCCGCTGGTTCGGCTGGGAGCACGACTCCCTGGACCACGAGATCGACATGATCTTCGGGGACGGCACGTCGAAGTCCCCGTCGCTGCGGCGGTTCGAGACCCACGGCGGCGGGCTCTTCCGCCTGCACGAGTCGCCGGCGGGCACGGTCGTCGAGCTGCGCCGCCCGGCCGCCGACGGCGATCCGGACGCGGCGTTCGACGACATCGACGAGGGCTGGACCACGTTCGTCCAGCAGCTCCGCCTCGGCGTCGAGCGCCACCCCGATCAGGAGCGCCGCGCGATCGAGCTCCAGGGTCGTCTCCCGAGCGCCGGCGCGCCGCCGACGTGGGACGCCCTCGGGCTGACCGACGCCGCCGGCCTCGAGGTCGGCGCCCCCTACGCCGCGCGCACGCCGTTCGGCGAGGAGCTGACCGGCGAGGTCTGGTTCCGCACGGCCCACCAGCTCGGCCTGACCGTCGACGGCTGGGGCGACGGCCTCCTGGTCGCCGTCCAGCGCCCCGCGGACGACGTCCGGCCCTTCGGCGCCGGCCAGGTCATCCTCACGTCCTACGGCCTGGACGACGGCGACTTCGGCGAGTGGTTCCAGCGCTGGACCCGCTGGGCCCGCGAGACCTTCGCGGGCTGACGACGCCCGACGGCTCCGCGGCCCCGGGCCCGCGCCGCGTCCCGGGGGACCCGCGGTC
>NZ_JBFAPC010000104.1:3934-20292 GCF_040675535.1 Patulibacter sp. NPDC049589
GTCGATCGTCGGCCACGCGGTGTCCGGGATCGTCCGGAGGTCGGACCGCCACCCGGGGTCCGGTCGATCGTCGGCCACGCGGTGTCCGGGATCGTCCGGAGGTCGGACCGCCACCCGGGGTCCGGTCGATCGTCGGCCACGCGGTGTCCGGGATCGTCCGCGGGGCCGGGGTCGCACGCGGGTCCGACGGGCGGGGCCGTCCCGCGCCCCGGCGCCCTATCCGTCCCCCGCCACGCCCGCCCGGCGTCCGCGCCGCCGCACCGCCCACGCCTCGACGGCCATCGGCAGCACCGAGACCGCGACGATCAGCAGCAGGATCGCCTCGATGTTGTCGTTGATGACGTCCACCCCGCCCAGCGCGTAGCCGAGCGCCGTCAGGCCCGCGCCCCAGACGATGCCGCCGAGGACGTTCCAGCGCACGAACTCGGCGTAGTTCCAGCCCGACGCCCCGGCGACGAGCGGCGCGGCCGTGCGGACGACCGGCACGAAGCGGGCCAGGAAGATCGTGCGGCCGCCGTAGCGCGTGAAGAACGCCTCGGCGCGCGTCAGGTACTCCTGCTTGAAGAACCGCGAGTCCGGGCGCGAGAAGAGCGCCGGCCCCGCGCGGCGGCCGATCAGGAAGCCGACCTGGTCGCCGGCGATCGCGGCGGCCGAGATCGTCACGCAGAGCAGCCAGATCGGCTGGTCGATCAGGAAGATCGGGCTGCCCTCGTTGGCCATCACGCCGGTCGTGAAGAGCAGCGAGTCACCGGGCAGGAAGAACGCCAGCAGGCCGCACTCGGCGAACACCACCGCGAGCACGGCGACGAAGCCGAGCTCCCGCACGATGTGCTCCGGGTCGAGCCACTCGGGCATCAGCGCCAAAGGCGTCAGGGCGGCCGTCAGGGTCGCGTTCACGGCGCGGACCCTAGCCCAGGAACGAGCGTTTATGCGCCACGATAGAGCGTCTTCGCGCCACGTTTAGGTCGACGGGCCGTACGCCGTCGGAGCGATGCCCGGCGCCGGGCGCCTGCTCGAACGCGCCGCTCCGACGCCCGTGGGCGGTCGGGCGGCGTCGCTACTGCCCGCGGTCGCCCTGGACCCGCAGCGCCCGGCGCTGCAGGGCCCGGAGGCGGGCGTCGCGGCGCTTCTCCGCGGCGGTCTTGCCCTTGCCCGACCGGTCCTGGATCCGCGCGTCGTCAGGCAGCTTCGCCGTGTCGGGCGTGAGGTCGCCCTTGACCGGCGTCGGCGTCGTGATGACCGTCTCCGCCGGGACCGGCGCCTGCGCGTCGGTGCCCGTCGACGCGGTCGAGGCCGTCTGGTTCAGCGCGGACACGCGCCAGCTGCCGTCCTGCTTCTCCAGCGAGAGGACATCGGCGGACGGGGTCTGGCCCGCGGCGTCGGTCCGCACCGCGGCGCGTGCGCGGTCGTCGACCACGACGACGTTCTCGACGGTCAGGCGGGGGTTGCGGACGCTGCCGAAGCCGAGCTTCATCGCCCGCTCGCACGGCAGGTCGACAGCCTGGAGCTTGTCCTGCAGGTCGTCGGCCAGGAGGTCGGTGCAGATCGTCCGGTAGTCCCGGTGCTCCACGGCCGCCGCGAACTTCTCGACGGCGCCGCGGGCGCGGTCGGATTCGTCGGTGGTCCAGGAGCGGATGGCGAGGACGACCATCGCGATCGCGAGAACCGCGAGGCCGCCGGTCACGAGTCTGCGGCGCACGCGGGCAGGCTACCCGGAACGGCCTCGTCGGGGGCCGCTTCCTCCGCCGCCCGGGCCGCCCGGAGCCGCCCCGGCGGCCGCCCGCCCGCGCCCCGCGGGTCGTCCGTCCGCCGACCGCCCGGAGCACCGCACCGTCGTCACGCCCCGCGCGGCGTACGATCCCTCCATGACGGAGACCGGGACGCTGCCCTGGATGCGGTGCTACCGCTGCTGGTCGACGTCGCTGGAGCTCCACGTCCACTACGACGGGATCCATCGCGTCGACCCGAGCACGGGCACGCCCGTCCACGCGGTCGAGGAGCAGCAGGAGGCCGTCGTGCAGTGCCTCGACTGCATGCACGACCAACCACACCTGATCTTCGCCGACGGCCGCCTCGTCGCCGACGACGGACGCTGGGAGCGCCTCGTCATGGGCACCCCGTGGGTCGCGTCCTGCACCATCACCATCCCCGCCGACGACGTCGAGGTCTGCTCCGGCCCGGAGGCCGGCGAGGCCCTCAGCTACGCCGCCCTGGGCGACGCCGGCACACAGGAGTTCTTCAGCCATGTCCGCTTCCACACCCATCAGGGCGACGAGATCGTCGCCCACCTCCTCGTGGAGCTCTACGCCCGCTCGCAGGACGAGGCCGGCGCCGTGCTCGAGGACGCCGCGCGGGGGCCGCTCGTGATCACGTCGCTGGCGGAGGAGTCCCGGCCCCCGGCCGTCTCGTCGGGCGGGGGTCACGCATGAGCGGCCGCATGCGCCGGGTCAACATCCAGGCCCGTCATCACGCCGAGATCCTCGAGCTCAACGCGCAGGACGTCTCCGTCCTCAGCCCGATGGACGAGGACCGCCTGCTCTGGATCGTCGACCGCTGCGACGCCCCGTACGTGATCGAGGACGACCACGGCGTGCTCGGCTTCTGCCTCGCGCTGCAGTCGGGCACCGACTACGACGGCAGCCACTACGCGTGGTTCGCCGAGCGCTACCCGTCGTTCCTGTACCTCGACCGGATCGCCGTCGCCGAGCGCGCGCGCCGGAAGGGCATCGGCTCGCGGCTCTACGCCGCGTGCGAGGAGCGCGCCCGCTCCTACGGCCGGATGCTCTGCGAGGTCAACGTCAAGCCCAGCAACGACGGGTCGCTGGCGTTCCACGCCTCCCGCGGCTACGTCGAGGTCGCCCAGGTCCCGGTGGACCCCGAGGGCACGAAGGTCGTGGCGATGTTCGCCAAGGAGCTCGAGGACTGAGCCCGGGCGCGCCGGTCGGCGCGCCCCGCGGGACCCGTCGCCGGCGCGGCGCCGCCCTCCGGCGGCCGTCCGCGCCGCGAGCCCTACGCCCGCCCCATCGCCTGTAGCTGCCGCACGGCCAGCAGGCAGGCCGCAGACGACGCCGACCGGCCCTCGCCGTCGGTGGAAAGCTCGCGGAGGAAGCGCCGCAGGCGCGCGACCTCGGCGTCCTGGCGGTCGAGGAACCCGTCGACCGCGTCGATCGGGTCCTCGCCCTCGCCGTGCACCAGCGCGCTCTCGACGACCTGGACGCGCGCGTCGAGGAGGTCGTCGCGCAGCGCCTGGACGGACCAGCGGGTCATCCGGTCGGGGATCGCGAGCGACTGGATCGCGCGGTGGAGCATCCCGAGCGAGAGCCGCTCGCCGAGGTGCAGCGTCGCGGCGCCGACGTCGCCGACGGGCCGGCCCGAGCGCTCCGCGGCCGCGACGACATGGGGCGCGAGGACCATCGCGGCGTCGCCGGCGACGGCCTCCGCCAGGTCCTGCGGGACGCCGGCCTCGACGTAGTCGGCGATCCGCCGGCGGCGGTCGTCGTCGCCGTCCTCGCGGGTGGCGAGCCGCTCGCGGATGGTGGCGACGCCGGCGCGGTGGCGCTCGACGGTCGGGCCGATCGGCGCGCCGGGCGCGTGGCTCAGGAACCAGCGGCTCGTGACCCGGACCTGCTCGTCGACCTCGGCGCGGAGGCTCCACGCGACGCTCGGCTGGACGCCCGTCAGCGCGTCGATGCGGTCCCAGAGGTCCCGCGCGCCGGCGGCGCCGACGGCCGTGCGGAACGCCCGGACGACCGCCGTCGGGGTCGCGCCGAACTCGGCGGCGCGCCGCGCGACGAACGTCGGGCCGAGCGTGTCGACGACCTCGCTGGCGGCGATCGTCGCCGCGAGGTGCCGGCGCAGCGGGTGCTCGGCGATCAATGCGCCGAAGCGCTCGACGACCGGCGGCGGGAAGTACGCCTCGACGTCGGCCACGAGCGCCGCGTCCGGGGTGTCCGGCTGGTCGTCGGCCGCGCGACGCTCGTCCTCGTTCAGCATCGACCGCGACACGCTGCCCTTCGCGAGCGCGACGAGGACCGCCAGCTCGGGGCGGGTCAGGCCCTCGCCGTGGGAGCGCCGCTCGGCGACCTCCTCGTCCGTCGGCATGCCGTGGTCCGCGCGCTGCAGGCGGCCCTCGTCCTCCAGCGCGTGCATCAGCTCCTCCACCGCCTGGGTCCGCCACGGGGCGCGGCGCTCCTCCTGCGTCAGCACCCGCGCCTGGGCGGAGCTGTCGCGGAGGACGTGCTGCACGACGTCGCCGGTGACGTCGGCCAGCAGCTGGTCGCGCTCGGCCGGGTCCAGGACGCCCTTGCGAATCGCGAGGTTCAGCAGGATCTTGAGGTTGACCTCGTGGTCGGAGCAGTCCACCCCGGCGGAGTTGTCGATGAAGTCCGCGTTGATGTCGCCGCCGTTCCGGGCGTACTCGACGCGGGCCTCGCGGGTGAAACCCAGGTTGCCGCCCTCCCCCACGACCGTGCAGCGCAGGTCGCGGGCGTCGACGCGGATCCCGTCCGACGCGCGGTCCTCGGCGTCGGCGTCGCGCTCGTGCGACGCCTTGACGACCGTGCCGATGCCGCCGTTCCAGAGCAGGTCGACCGGCGCGCGGAGGACCGCCTGGATCAGCTCCGACGGCGACAGCTCCTGCGCGTCGGTCCCCAGCGCGGCGCGGATCTCGTCGGTCAGCGGCACGGACTTCGCGGTGCGCGGGAAGACGCCGCCGCCCTTCGAGATCAGCTTGCGGTCGTAGTCGTCCCAGCTCGTCCGCGTGCCGTCGAAGAGCCGCTTGCGCTCCGTCCACGACGCCTCCGCGTCCTGCGGCTCGGGGTCGACGAAGACGTGGCGGTGGTCGTAGGCCGCGATCAGCCGCATGGACTTCGACAGGAGCATCCCGTTGCCGAAGACGTCGCCGGACATGTCGCCGATGCCGACGACCGAGATCGGGTCGCGCTCCGGGTCCATGTTCAGCTCCGCGAAGTGGCGCTTGACCGACTCCCAGGCCCCGCGCGCGGTGATCCCGAGCGCCTTGTGGTCGTAGCCGACGGACCCGCCGGACGCGAACGCGTCGCCGAGCCAGTAGCCGCGCCGCAGCGCGATCTCGTTCGCGGTGTCGGAGAACGTCGCCGTCCCCTTGTCGGCGGCGACGACGAGGTACGTGTCGTCGTCGTCGAGGATCCGCACGCCGTCGGGGTGGACGACCTCGCCGTCGTGCAGGTCGTCGGCGACGTCCAGCAGCGCGGTGACGAACTCGACGTAGCCGCCGCGGACGGCGTCGCGCAGCGCCTCGCCGTCGAGCTGCTCGGCGCCGCGCAGCAGGAACCCGCCCTTGGCGCCGGTCGGGACGATCACCGCGTTCTTGACCATCTGCGCGCGCATCAGGCCGAGGACCTCGGTGCGGTAGTCCATGCGGTCGGACCAGCGCAGGCCGCCGCGGGCGATCATCCCGCCGCGCAGGTGGATCCCCTCGACGGTCAGGCCGTGGACGTAGGTCTCCCAGAGCGGCGTCGGCTGCGGGATCGCCGGGACCTCGTCGCTCTTCAGCTTCAGGGCGAGCGCGCCGCGGCCCGGGCGGTAGGCGTTCGTGCGGTACGTCGCCTCGATCGCGGCGAGCTGGTTGCGCAGGATGCGGTCGTGGTCCAACGACGTGACGCCGTCCATCGCCGCGAGGATCTCGGCGCGCAGGGCCTCCTCGGCCTCCAGGTCGCGCGGGGCGTGGGGACCCGTCTTCGTCTTCTTGCGCCGCGACCTGGACGGCTTCGCGTCCGGGGTCGTCGGGCCGTCGGTCGGCGGCACGTCGAGCTGGACCGCCGCGCGGGTGCCGTCGCCCGGGTCCGGGGAGCCGAAGCGCAGCTCGAACAGCTGCACGAGCTTCTCGGTGATCGCGGCGTGCTGGACGATGACGTCGTTCTGGTAGCCCTCGGTGAAGCGCGACCCGAGGCGCTGCCGGTAGCGGCGGTACGCGCGCAGCGGCTCCAGCCGGGCGTGGCCCATCGACGTCACGACGACCAGCCGATTGAGCGAGTCCGACTCGGCGGCGCCGGCCCAGACCGCGTCGATGCAGGCCTCGACGCGGCGGCCGACGTTCTGCAGGTCGAGCGGCAGCCCGTCGGGGCCGAGCACGCCGAAGTCCTGGATCCAGACCTCGTCGGTGCCGTGCAGGCGGGCCGAGCGCTCCTCGACGACGTGCAGGCCGAGATCGCTGAGGATCGGCATCGCGCGAGCGAGCTCGACGCGCGGGCCGCTGCGGGCGAGGACGATGCGCGTCATCCCCGGGCCGCCCGAGCCGTTCAGCGCCGCGGACGGGGCCTCGTGCTTGGTGACGACGACCATCTGGTCGCCGTCGGCGCCGAGCCGGTCCAGCGCGACGACGTCGTGCGCGGCGGACTCCGGCGCGACGCCCGCGCGGTAGGACGTCGGCAGCCGACCGGCCCAACGGCGCGTCAGGCCCGGGCCCCGCTTCTGGCCGACGAGCTCGGTCAGGACCGTCTGCACGCGGTCCTCCCAGGCCTGCGCCAGCTGGTCGATCTCGCGCGGGGCATCGGTGCGGGCCATCGGCTCCGAGACTAACGACGGGTCGCCGCAGGGCGTGACCGCCCGGTGATCCTGCACGGCCGTTCCCACGCCGCCGACCCCGCGCTCCTGCGTACGAGGTCCGCTCCCGGCAGGGGCGCGGGAGATGGCGCGTCGCCGCTACAGTCCCCCGCCGATGCGCGCGCTGACGATCCTGGTCTTCGTCGTCGGCGCGGGCAGCCTGGGCGCCGAGATCGCGGCCGCGCGCCTGCTCGCCCCGTACTTCGGCGACTCGACGATCATCTGGGCCAACACGATCGGCGTGTGCCTGATCGTCCTCGCCGTCGGCCACTGGCTCGGCGGCCGCTTCGCCGACCGCCACCCGCACCTGCAGGGCCTGAAGGTCCTCGTGCTGCTGTCCGCGTCGCTGCTGTCGATCGTGCCGCTCGTCTCCAGCCCGTTCCTCGACCTGGCGATCACGGCGTTCGATCGGATCGAGGCCGGCGCGTTCGTCGGCTCGCTGCTCGGCATGCTCGTCCTGATCGCGTTGCCGCTGGTCCTGATCGGCGCCGCGACGCCGTGGGCGACGAAGCTCGCGGTCACCGACCTCGAGACGACCGGCGAGACCGTCGGCCGGCTCGGTGCGATCGGCACCGGCGGCAGCCTCGTCGGCACGTTCGCCGCCTCCCTCCTGCTGATCCCGTTCGTCGGCTCGCAGCGCACGTTCATCGTCCTCGCGCTCCTGATGGCCCTCGTGGCCGCGTGGAGGATGCCGCGCC
Source organism: Patulibacter sp. NPDC049589 (assembly GCF_040675535.1). Lineage (NCBI taxonomy): Bacteria > Bacillati > Actinomycetota > Thermoleophilia > Solirubrobacterales > Patulibacteraceae > Patulibacter > Patulibacter sp. NPDC049589. The sequence continues at coordinate 11,215 of NZ_JBFAPC010000104.1, forward strand.
GCGCCTGGCTCGTGCCCCTCGTGATCGGCCTGCTGCTCCTGCTGCCGCCCGGCACGACGAAGCCCGCCGAGCACGGCGACACCGTCGTCGACGAGGCCGAGACCCTGTACCAGTACGCCCGCGTCGTCCAGCACCCGGTCAAGGACGGCGTCGTCCGCAGCGGCCCCGCCCCGATCGAGCGGCGCCTCGAGCTCAACGAGGGCCAGGCGATCCACTCGATCTGGCGCCCGGACACCGTTCTGACCGACAACTACTGGGACGCGTTCCAGGTCCTGCCGCTGGCGGTGGACGACGGCACCGGTGCCGGCTCGACCCCGCGCACGATCGCGATGCTCGGCAACGCCGGCGGGACGGTCGCACGCGCGTCGGTCGCCCTCTTCCCGGACGTCCGCTTCGACGGCGTGGAGATCGACTCCAAGGTGTCGGAGATGGGCCGCAAGTGGCTCGGCATGCCGAAGGACGGCCCGCACTTCCGGACGTTCACCCAGGACGCCCGGCCGTTCCTGCGCTCCGGCGGCCTCGGGGACGGCGACGGCCGCTACGACCTGATCGGCGTCGACGCCTACCGCCAGCCCTACATCCCCTTCTACCTGACCACGCGCGAGTTCTTCCGCGAGGTCCGCGACCGCCTGACCGCGCGGGGCAGCGTCGTCGTCAACGTCGGCCACCCCGAGGGCGACGACGCGCTGGAGCGGGCGCTCTCCAGCACGATGCGCACGGACTTCCCGCACATCGCGCGCTACGCGATGACGCCGACGAACACCCTGGTGATCGCCGGCACCGCCGACATCTCCGCCGACCGCCTGCGCGACGCGATCCCGACGATCCCGTCCGAGCTGCGCCTCACGGCGGAGCGCGCGGCGGAGAACCTGCAGCCGGGGCTCACCGGCGGCCCCGTCTACACGGACGACAAGGCGCCGGTCGAGTGGCTGATCGACGGCTCGATCGTGTCGTTCGCGACGAAGTAGGGCTCAGCCCAGCAGGCGCTCGATCTCGGCGGCGAGCTCCGGGTCCCCCGGCTCCGTGCGGGCCTCGAAGCGCCGCACCAGCCGGCCCTCGCGGTCCAGCACGTACTTCGTGAAGTTCCAGTCCGGCGCCTCGGACGCCGCGGTCAGGTCGCGGAACAGCGGCGTGGCGTCGTCGCCCAGCACCGGCGCCTTCGCGAAGACCGGGAACGTCACGCCGTAGTCGCGCCGGCAGACCTCGGCGATCTCCTCCGCCGTCCCGGGCTCCTGGCCGCGGAAGTCGTTGGCGGGGAAGCCGAGGACGACGAGCCCCCGGTCGCCCAACCGCTCGTAGAGCGCCTGCAGCCCCTCGTAGTGCGGGGTCAGCCCGCACTTGCTGGCGGTGTTCACGACGAGCACCACCTTCCCCAGGTACTCGGACAGGTCCTGCGGGGTCCCGTCGAGGCGCGGGAGGGTGCCGTGGAGCAGCGGGGCGGAGGTGTCGGTCTCGGTGGCCATGGCGCGGACGCTATCCAGACGCGTTCCGCGCCCCGTCGGAACGGGTGTTCCGGAGGCCGGGCCGGTCGGGGCGGCGCGACGGCCCGCGCCTCGCGGTCGCCGCCGGGGCGCCGTCCGACGGGCCCTGGACGTTCGAGTACGGCGGGCGCGCGGCGCGTCGTCCCGGTCGGAGTCGAGGGTCGCGCGGCGCGCCGCCCGCGTCCCGTTGACGGTCGCGCGGTGCGTCGCCTCTCCTCGATCGGCGCCGCCCCGGGATGGCGGTCGCGCGCGACGGGCATAGTGGGACCCATGGGCACCCCCGACACCCACCGACCCTGGACCGCCGACCCCGAGCGCTACGACGGCCGCATGCCGTACCGCCGCGTCGGCCGCAGCGGCCTGAAGCTGCCGGCGATCTCGCTCGGCCTGTGGCACAACTTCGGCGACCACGAGTCGATCGCGGACCAGCGCGCCATCCTGCGCCGGGCGTTCGACCTGGGCGTCACGCACTTCGACCTCGCCAACAACTACGGCCCGCCGTACGGGTCGGCGGAGACGAACTTCGGCCGGATCCTGCGCGAGGACCTCAGGCCGTACCGCAACGAGCTCGTGATCTCGACGAAGGCCGGCTGGGACATGTGGCCCGGGCCGTACGGGATGTACGGGTCGCGGAAGTACCTGTTGCAGTCCCTCGACGAGTCGCTGACCCGGATGGGCCTCGACCACGTCGACGTCTTCTACTCCCACCGCTTCGACCCGGACACGCCGCTCGAGGAGACCTGCGGCGCCCTGCACTCGGCGGTCCAGCAGGGCAAGGCCCTCTACGTCGGCATCTCCTCGTACTCGGGGCGGCGGTCCCAGGAGGCGATCGAGCACCTGCGCGAGCTCGGCACGCCGCTGCTGATCCACCAGCCGTCGTACTCGCTCCTGAACCGTTGGATCGAGGAGGACCTCCTCGACGTCCTGGACGAGGAGGGCGTCGGCTCGATCGTCTTCACGCCCCTGGCCCAGGGCCTCCTCACCGACAAGTACCTCGACGGCATCCCCGCGGACTCCCGCGCCGGCCGCGACGAGGGCGTCGCCGCCCAGCTCACCGAGGACAACGTCGAGCGCATCCGCGGCCTCAACGAGATCGCGAAGGGCCGCGGCCAGTCGCTGGCCCAGATGGCGATCGCCTGGACCCTCCGCGACCCCCGGGTCACGAGCTCCCTGATCGGCGCGAGCTCGGTCCGCCAGCTCGAGGACTCCCTGGGCGCGCTCGCCAACCTCGACTTCGGCGACGACGAGCTCGTGGAGATCGACCGCTTCGCGGTGGACGGCGGCGTCAACTGGTGGGCGGGGTCGGCGGAGCTGGAGTAGCCACCCCCGCGCACCCCGTCCACGCTCCCCGTCGCCCCGCCCGCCCGATAGCGTCGCGGGCATGAAGATTCGCGCCGCCGTCCTGGAGCAGTTCGGGGAGCCCCTCGTGGTCCAGGACGTCGACCTCGCCGCGCCGAAGCAGGGCGAGGTCCTCGTGCGGCTGCACGCCTGCGGGGTCTGCCACACCGACCTGTACACGGCGTCGGGCGCGGACCCCACGGGCTACGCGCCGTGCGTGCTCGGGCACGAGGGCGCCGGCGTCGTCGAGTCCGTCGGGCCCGGCGTCGACTCGCTCGTGAAGGGCGACCACGTCGTCACGCTGTTCGCGCCCGAGTGCGGCGAGTGCCTGCACTGCCGCTCCGGCCGCACCAACCGCTGCCTGGCGATCCGCGACCAGCAGGGCAACGGCTACCTGCCCGACGGCACGACCCGCCTGTCGCGCGACGGTGCCGAGCTCCGACACTTCATGGGTACGTCGACGTTCGCCGAGTACACGGTGATGCCCGAGATCGCGCTGGCCAAGATCGACAAGGCCGCGCCGCTGGACGGGGCCTCGATCTTCGCGTGCGGCCTCTCCACCGGCCTCGGCGCGGCGATCTACACCGCCGACGTGCAGCAGGGATCGACGGTCGCGGTCTTCGGCTGCGGGCTCGTCGGCCTCGGCGCGATCGCCGGCGCCCGGATCGCCGGCGCCGCGCGGATCATCGCGGTCGACCTCGCTCCCGGCCGCCTGGAGATGGCCCGCCACCACGGCGCCACCGACCTGATCGACCCGGCGAAGCTGCCGGACGGCGAGGACGCGGTCTCGGCCGTCAAGGGCATGACCGACGGCTTCGGCGCCGAGTACACCTTCGAGGCGACCGGCAACGTGCAGGTCATGCAGCAGTCCGTCGAGGCCGCCCGCGAGGCCTGGGGCCTCGCGACGATGATCGGCGTCGCCGGCAAGGGCGAGACGCTCGACATCGTCCCGCGCTTCCTGATCACCGGCCGGCGCGTCACGGGCTCGTCCTTCGGCGGCGTCCGAGGCCGCACCCAGGTGCCGCAGCTCGTCGACCGCTGGCTCCGGGGCGACGTCGACGTCCCGGCGCTGCTCTCCCACCGCATCACGCTGGACGAGGTCAACACGGGCTTCGACCTGATGCACCACCAGGACGGCATCCGCACGATCATCGGGTTCGACTGAGTCGCGTCCGAGGGCTCCGGGCCCGCCGTCGATCCGGGCCGGACGGCATCATCCGGGCCCGTGTCCTCCCCCGCGACCGAGCCCCATCCGAACGCCCCCGACCTCTCCGGCGTCGTCCCGGTCCCGTGGCAGCCGTACGTCGACCTGCCCGCGCTGCGGCACGTCGAGACGTTCCTCGGCGGCGAGGTCGCGGCCGGGCGGCGGATCCAGCCCCTGCGGGCCCAGGTCTTCCGGGCGCTCGAGCTCGTCGCGCCCCAGGACGTCCGGATCGTCCTCTGCGGCCAGGACCCGTACCCGGGGCTGGGCGTCCCGATGGGGCTGGCGTTCTCGGTGCCGCCGACCGCGCCGGTCCCCGGGTCCCTGCGCAACCTGTTCACCGAGCTGCACGCCGATCTCGGGGTCGACGCACCGCCCGACGGCGACCTCACGCCGTGGGCCCGCCACGGGATGCTGCTGCTGAACGCGTCGCTGACGGTCCGGCCGGGCGCGCCCGGGTCGCACACCGGCGCGCGCTGGCCCGCGGTGACGTTCGAGCTGCTCCGGCGCCTGGCCGCCGAGCGCCGCGGGATCGTCTTCCTGGCCCTCGGGCGCGCCGCGCAGAACGTCATCGCGAAGCTCCCGCTGGACGGCCACCGCGTCGTCGAGGCCGCCCACCCGTCGCCGATGTCGGTCGCGGCGTTCCGCGGCTCGCGGATCTTCAGCCGGACCGACGCGGCGCTCCGGGAGCTCGGCGAGCCTGCGTTCCACTGGCCGCTCGTCTAGATGGGCCCGTCCCGGCGACCCCGACCCGGCGGCCCGCCCGAGCACCCCGTCCCGTACGGCGGCGGCCGGGCGCATCCGGGCCGACTCGCCCCGCCCGCGCCGTCGACCGCCGTCCGGCGCGCCGCGTCGACCATCCGAGGACACGCCTCCGCCATCCGGCGGAGACCGAGCGTCCGTCGAGCCGCGGAGCACCCCCGGCGTCTTGCCGCTCGTTGGTATCCCGGCCCCGAAACGTTGTGATCTCGGACGAAGGTCCAGAACCCGTGCGGAACTACTGTCGGCGTGATCACGGGAGCCGGTGCCCAGCTCCGGGCCGTCTCGCGACCATCACCCGTACCGAAGGCCCGCATGTCCCGATCGCAGCGTTCACGCAACCGGCAGCGCCCCCGCGGGCCCCGCACGCGCCTGAACGGCTCCGCGGTCCGCCCTGCGCCCATGGGCCTCGTGGCGTCCACCCTGCGCTCCGTCCCGCGATCAGCCGGCCGGCGCATACGGGGTCCGATCGCCCTGATCCTCGCGGCGCTGGCGCTCCTCGTCGCACTGCCAGCGGCCGCCCAGGCCTCGCAGATCATCGATGTCGCGGTCAGCCGGACGACCGGCACCGACCCCTTCGACCCGGCCGCCGGTCCCGGGTTCGACGTCAGCGCCACGAACGCGATCGTCCGCAGCAACGACACGGTCGCCTTCAACGTCCAGTTCAACGTCAACGACACCCTCGCGGGGAGCAGCGTCGGCCACAACGTCACCATGCACCAGGTGCTGCCGGCCGGGCTGACGTGGACGCGCCTGCCGACGAGCTGCCTGACCTTCGGCGTCACGCCTCCTTCCTCGATCAGCGCCGACGGGCGGACGATCACCTGCAACGTCGGCGACGTCGAGACGGGTATCGCACGCACGTTCACCCTGACGGCGCAGGCGACCGAGACGGAGAACGGCAAGACCCTGACGCCCGGCCCCGGCTCGCTGGCCGTCACCGCCGACGGTGCCACCGGCGGCTCCGCCACCCCGGACCCGGTCGTCATCAGCTCGATCCCGCGCACCGACGTCGTCAAGGTCGCCCCGCGGGTCACCGAGGTCGCCAGCGGCGGCGCCGCAGGCGTGCCCGGCTACCTCCTGAAGTACCCGGTGCGCTTCGACATCCCGGACTTCGGCGGCCGCGGGCTCATCGGCCACGAGCCTCCCAACAAGCTCCTGACGGTCACCGACGACTTCTCCGGCGTCAGCCCGAACGCCGAGTTCGTCTCCATCGGCGACTCCCTCGGCGGCACGTGGACCGCGGGCCCCGCCGCGGGCCAGAAGGTCCCGCTCTCCGTGACCCTCGCCGACCCGTCGAAGCCGGTCGTCGACCAGACGCTGGCGTCGACGTTCGTCACGATCTTCGTCCCGCGGAGCGACGTGGAGGGCGCGGGCGGCGCCGGTCCGCCCGGCGGGCGGCGCGAGACCGTCAACACGCTGCGCGACCCGGTCGCCACGGGCACCGACGGGACGCCGTCGGTCGGTGAAGACGCGACGAACAACACCGTCAAGGTCGTGCTGAACCTCAACCCCGACGGCGGCTTCGCGGTGACGAAGCACTACATCGACGTGACGAACAAGGACGGCCGCTACATCCCCGGCGGCGCCAACGTGGACCGCAGCGGCTTCTCGACGGTCTCGCCCGGGCAGTTCTTCCAGTCCGAGGTCGCCGCGTCGCAGGACAACCCGGCCGCCGGCTACCCGAACTTCGCCGCGTGCGACGTGTTCGACTCCACGACGCAGGCCGTCTCCGGAGACGGCCCCGCGGCGGACCCCGCCTACGGCAACCACAACCCCGCCTGGATCACCTACAACACCCTCACGGACGGCAGCGGCGGGACGCTGACCCGCGGGACCGACTTCATCCTCGAGTACTCGACGGACCCGACGAACACCGACCCGGACGACGCCACCCGCTGGGCCGCGTTGCGCGCCACCAGCTGCGAGACCGGCGCCTGGTCCACATCGCCGCCGGCCGACGTCTCGACGATCACCAAGGTCCGCGTTCAGTTCCTGAAGACGCCACCGCGACAGTTCCTCCTCGGCTTCGCCGTCAACCTCGTGGCCAAGCCGGGCACCACGGGCACGAAGCTCGCGAACTTCGCGCGATTCCGCGTCGAGGGCCCGGGCGGATTCTGGCTCCCCTCGAACTACTCCCCGATCGACGCCGGTCCGGTCGACCCGACGAAGGCCGCCTACCTCGGCGACCGCCTGCTGCTCTCCAACGCGCAGCTGACGATCGCCAAGAAGATCACCGACCCGACGATCCCGGACGAAGAGACGCCGACGGTCACCGCCGGCGACGATGTGCGCTTCAGCCTCCTCCCCCGCGTGGTCAAGCCGACCCAGACCACCGATACCCGCGTGATGACGGCGAAGGACGTCACCGTCACCGATGTCCTGCCCGCCGGGACCTCGCTGTCGACGCTGCCCGGGCACGCGCCGTCCGTCGCCCCGGCCTCGACGACGGTCAAGGGTGACGGGACCACCACGATCGTGTGGAAGATCGGCAACGTCGGGAGCGACGAGGCGCGGACGATCGACTACTGGGTCACGGTCGCCCCGAACGCCCTCGGGACCAAGGTCAACCGCGCGGTCGTGGCCAGTCCCGACGATGCCGGGTCCCTGACGACGCCCCCGACGACCGGATCGGACCCGCACTACGCCGCCCGGACGATCAACGTGGTGGCCGTCGGCGGCATCAAGGTCGAGAAGACCGTCGGCAGGCCAGTCATCGAGCCGCTCGACGACATCGACTTCACGGTCAAGTACCAGAACCTCGACCTCGTGGCGCGCAACGACATGGACACGATCGACGTCCTGCCGTTCAACGGCGACGGCACGTCGATCGGGCGTACGCCGGGTCGCAACCCCGGCAGCGCGTTCCACGGCTCCTACGCGCTGCAGGCCGTGACCGTGACCGACGGCGAGACGGTCCGCTACACCGACGCCGCCCCGACGGCGATCTTCGCCCGCTACGACCCGTCGCCCGCCGCGGCGGGCGGCGGCGGGTTCGACGTCCTGCCCGCCGGGAAGGCCTGGTGCACCGCCGCCCAGATCACCGGCGGCGGCGCCGGCTGCCCAGCGTCGATCGGCAGCGCGACGGCGGTGCGCGTGACCCGCACGGGCCCGCTCGCCGCCGGTGAGGCCCGGACGTTCCGCTACGTCCTGCGCACCACCGGCAACCGGTCCGGCGACGTCTACGCGAACACCGCCGCGCTGCGCTCGTCGAGCCTGCTCGTCGGCACGCTCTCCCCCACCCGCACGGTGCGGGTGGTGGCCAGCCGGGTCGGTGACCTCGCCTTCAGCGACGCCAACCGCAACGGCCGGCAGGACGCCGGCGAGCCCGGCGTCCCGGGCGTCCGCGCGACGCTGACGGGCACCGACAAGCACGGCCGGGCGATCAACGTCACGACGACGACTGCCGCGGACGGCCGATACGGCATCACGAGCTCCACGCAGGCCGGCCAGGACGCCGGGGTGCTCGACCTCGTCAGCGGCAACTACCGCGTGACCTTCGACCCGGCCACGATCCCGGCATCCTCGACGTTCACCACGCCACTGGTCGCCGGGGTCTCCGCTGACCTGAACTCCGACGCCGACCAGACGACGGGCAGCTCGAGCGTCTTCGGGCTCCCGGACCCGAGCCCGACCGGCGCCGACGGGGCGGACCCGACCTGGGACGCCGGCATCGTCCTGCCGACCCCGCCCCCGCCGCCCCCGCCGACGCCCACCACCCCGACGACGCCCACGACGCCGACCACGCCGGTGACCACGCCGGTGACGCCGCCGCGCGTCGAGGAGTCCCGCTCCCCGCCGCCGCCCGTGCTGCAGCTCGTGAAGACGGCGAACAAGGTCAACGTCCTCGCGGGCTCGACCGTGCGCTTCACGCTGCGACTGAAGAACGCCGGCAAGACGGCCGCGAAGAACGTCAAGCTGTGCGACGTCCTCCCGGACCGGCTGGTCGTGCTCTCCCGCAGCGCGGGCGGCCGCCTGCGCAACGGGCGCCTGTGCTGGACGTTCAAGACGCTGAAGGCCGGCGCGACGGTCACCCGGACGTTCCTGGCCCGGGTCGACCGCGACGCGCCGACCGGCAAGATCGTCAACAACGCGACGGCGACGCGCGACGGGTCCAACCGCGTCATCCGGGCCCGCCGGACGATCCACGTCCGCCGCACCCCGCCGCCCCCGACCACCAGCCGCGTCACCGGCTGAGGGCCGGATGAGCCCGGTCCGCGCCCGCTGGGCCGCCGGGACGGCCGTGGCCGTCCTGGCGGGGCTTGGCGCGCCGGCGGCCGTGGCGGGGTCCGCCCCCGC